>DATABP010000797.1:0-2459 GCA_036259515.1 Thermoanaerobaculia bacterium
ATCGGGGCGGGGCTGATGCTGGCGGGCGAGCCGGTGGTGAATCCGGACGTGTTCGCGGCGGTGGTGATCATGGTGATGGTGACGACGCTGGTGACGCCGCCGACGCTGAAGGTGACTCTGGCGCGGGGGGATCGGAGGAAGGCGGCGCGGCGGGGGGCGGGGCCGGCTTAGGGGGCGGGAGTGCCGAAGGCCCGCGGGGGCTGGACGGCCCGGCGGCCGGGGCCCCGCTGCGATGGACGCGTTCGGGGCGCGGCTCGGAGCGTCGCCGCGCTCGCTCCTCGCGAACCGCTGGTGAAGACCGATCCGAGCGCTAGTCGGAGACTCGGTGGTCTTCGGCGTGGCTGCGGGGGGGTGGCGGGTGCTGGATCATCATGGCGGCGAGCCAGCGGGACTCGGGGAAGTCGTCGGCGACGATGACCAGGGCGACCATGATCGGGACGCCGAGGAGGGCGCCGCCGACGCCCCAGAGCCAGCCCCAGAAGACGATCGCGAAGAGGACGACGACGGGGGAGAGGGAGAGGAAGCGGCCCTCGATCTTGGGGTCGACGAAGTTGCCCATGACGAGCTGCAGGATGGAGTTGGCGATCAGGACGAGGAGCGGCCGGGTCCAGCCGTCGAACTGGATGAGGGCGAAGAGGCTGGGGGGGATCACCGCCAGCACCGAGCCGACGGTGGGGACGAAGTTGAGGAGCGCGGCGATCAGGCCCCAGACGAGGGCGAAGTCGAGGCCCAGGACGAGCGACAGCAGCCACACGGTGACGCCCTGGAGGACGGCGACCACGGTGCGCGCCCACAGGTACTGCTGGTAGCGCCCGACGATCCGGTGCACCGAGGCGATCAGGCGGTCGCCGTGGACGCGGCTGCGGAAGGCGCTCTCCGCCTTGGCGCGAAAGGTGTGCACCTCGAGGAGCGCCAGCACCGCGAAGGCGAGGATCAGGAGGATCGAGGTCAGCGAGGCGGACAACGTCACCACCGCGGTGCGGGCGATCCGCTGCACCGCCTCGGGCGAGACGCCGCCGCCGGCGCCGAGCGAGACGCCGCGGGCGGCGGCCCAGCGGCGGGCGGAGTCGGCGAGCTCGGACAGGCGCTGGGAGTACTCCGGCGCCCGCTCGAGCACCCGCTGTCCGCTCCAGCCGAGCGCCGCGAAGAAGCCGGCGAAGACGGCGAACAGCACCAGCACGGCGACGAGGTAGGCGAGCCGCCGCGGCAGGCGGCGCTCGAGCCGCAGCTGGAGCGGCCACAGCAGCACGACGAGGAAGATCCCGAAGGCGAGCGGCAGGAGCGCCGCCGCCGCCCACTTCAGGAAGGCGAGGACGAGGACCGCGGCGACGACGGCGAGGAGGCGGGCGCGGACGCGGCCGGGGTCGCGCGGCGCGGCGGGGCCCGCGGGGGCGGCGATCGACCTCGGCGGCGGCTCGGTCATCGCCGCGTGCGGGGCTGCAACCGATGTGCCGCGGCGCCCGCTAACCGGCGTCTTCGAGGTAGAGGATGCGCTGGCAACTGTCGCAGGGCTGGAGGATGCCCTCGTTGCGAACCAGCACCACCACCTGCGGGCGCACCCGGTAGTTGCAGGCGCCGCAGTGCCACATCGTCGGGCCGCGGCCGCCGCGGTCGACGCGGCGGATGGGCGCCAGCGCCACGCCGCCGTGGCGCGCCGCCAGCCGCTCGAACTGGGCGAGCACGTTCCGCGGCAGGCTGCCGCGCAGCTCGGCGACCTCGGATTCGAGCTCGGCGACCTCCGCCGCCACCGCCGGCTTCTCCGCCTCCCACTTCGCCAGCTCGGCGGCGTAGCGCTGGTCGAGGTCGGCGAAGGCGGCGCGCTTCTCCTCCAGCTCCCGTCCCAGGGTCTCGCTCTGCTCGAGCGCCCCGAGGCCGCGCTCCTCGCCCTCGGCGATCAGCCGCTTGACGGTGTCGATCTCCTGGAGCAGCGCGCCGTACTCGCGCTGCGTCGACACCTGGTTGATCTGCTGCTGGTAGCGCTTGAGCTTCTCGCGCGCCTCGCCGACCTCCCCCTCCGCCGCGCGGCGCGCGCGGCCGGCCTCGGCGATCGCCTCCTCCACCGCCTCGATCTCCGCCTTGCGGCCCGCGTGCTCCTCGTGCAGCTCGCGCATCCAGTCGGGCACGGTGTCGAGCCGCTGGCGGGCGCGGTCGAGGGTGGTCAGCGTGTGCTGCAGGCGGACGACGGAGTCGAGGTGTCCAGGCATGGGGCGACGCGTGTCTCTCCGGCCGTGGGTCCACCTGGATTCGAACCAGGGACCTGCCGGTTATGAGCCGGATGCTCTAACCGCTGAGCTATGGACCCGAAGGGTTTGCCGCCGCGAAACGGCGGGACGACGGACTCTATCACCGGCCCCCGGCGGCCCGGCGCTCGGCGGCGCGCCCCGCGGCGGCGGCGGCCGGGGCGAGGTCGCAGGCGTCGAACGCGAGGCGGCGGCGCTCCATCGCGGCGGCCAGCGCGG
>DATABP010000798.1:0-1912 GCA_036259515.1 Thermoanaerobaculia bacterium
CCCATGTCCGGACCTGGCTGCTCCTGGAGCACTCCGGTCCATGGGGCAACGAGGCGCTCCTCGACGCCCGACTCCCCGAAGGACTCGGCCCTGCGCTCAAGCAGGTCGCCCGCTCCCACCGCGCCAAGGTCCTGCTCATCCGACGCGCCCGCGCGAGCCGGGACCCGGAATCGGACACCTCGCGCTCGGGCAGTGGCTGCGCGGGCCGGCGTTCACCCTGATCGTGGTCGCCACGGCGGCGGTCGGCGTGGCGCTCGACGGGCGGCTCTACTGGTTCGGCTACGGCGTCTCGCCGCCGCCGATCGCCGTGCTCGCCGCGCCGGAGAACCCGGCGCTGGTCGCCGCCGCCAGCCTCGTCTCGCTCGGCCTCGGGCTGCCGGCGCTCCTGCTGCGCTGGCTGACCGGCTACCAGGGCGACGTCACCGCCCCCGGCTTCGAGTACGGCACCGCGTTCCTCCTCACCGCCGGGCTGATGAACCTCCTCCTCGTCCTCGACGCCTGGGACGCGGCGAAGTGAGCATGCCTTCGCCCTCGGCCCTTCTGCCCTTGCCGATCAGCCACTTCGGCCTGCTCGTGCTGTACGCTCTCCTGGTGAGCGGTTTCTTCTCCCTTCTCTGGCGGCGGACGCCGCGCGACCGCTTCCGCACCTTCCTCCGACTGTTCGCCGGCCTGGTCGGTGGCGCCCTCCTCGTCGCCTGGCTGATGTACCCGTTCCCCGCGGGCCCGCCGGCGCCGGGACGATGACCGCCGCCGACGCCGCCTCCGTCCCGCTGCTGGTCGTCGCCGGCGAGGCCTCGGGCGACCTCCACGCGGCGCGGCTGGTGTCCGAGCTGGCGCGGCGGCTCCCCGGACTCCGCCCCTTCGGGCTCGGCGGCGACGAGCTGGCCGCGGCCGGCCTCGACCGCGTCGCCCACGCCGCGGAGATCTCGGTCGTCGGCCTGACCGAGGTGCTGCGGGTGCTGCCGCGGGCGCGCGAGATCTTCGCCGCGCTCCTCGCCGAGGTCGACCGCCGCCGCCCGGCGGTGGCGCTCCTCGTCGACTTCCCGGACTTCAACCTGCGGCTCGCCCGGGAGCTCGAGGCGCGGGGCGTCCGCGTCGTCTACTACATCAGTCCGCAGGTGTGGGCGTGGCGGCGCGGGCGGGTCAAGGCGATCGCCGAGCACGTGGCGGAGATGCTCGTCCTCTTCCCCTTCGAGGTCGACTTCTACGCCGGCCACGGGGTGAAGGTGACCCACGTCGGGCACCCGCTGGTCGACGAGGTGCCGGAGCTGCCGCAGGTCTGGGACCGCACCGAGCTGGCGCCGTCCGCCGACGGCCGCCCGGCGCCGGTGGACGGCCCGTTCCAGGTGGCGCTCCTCCCCGGCTCGCGGGTCTCCGAGATCGAGGCGATGCTGCCGGCGATGCTCGGCGCCGCCCGGCTCCTCGCCGCCGAGCTGCCGGTCTTCGTCCGTCTGATCCGCGCTCCGACGGTGCCGCGCGAGATGCTCGAGGAGGCGATCGAGCTCTCCGGGCTGCCGGTGCGGATCTCCCAGCGCGACCGCTTCGCCGCCGTCGCCGACTCCCACCTCGCGCTCTGCGCCTCGGGGACGGCGACGCTCGAGGTCGGCCTCCTCGGCACGCCGCTCGTCGTCCTCTACCGGCTGGCGAGCTGGTCCTACCTCGCCGCCCGCCTCCTGGTGCGGCTGCCGCACGTCTCGCTGGTCAACCTGGTGCTCGAGCGCGGCGCGGTGCCGGAGCTCCTCCAGGGGCAGGCGCGGCCGGAGCGCGTCGCCCGCGAGGCGGCGGCGATCCTCGGCGACCCCGGGCGGGTGGCGGCGATGCGCCGCGACCTCGGCGAGCTGCGCGGCCGCCTCGGCGAGCGCGGCGCCTCGGGCCGGGCGGCGGCGGCGGTCGCCCGGCACCTCGAGACGGC
>DATABP010000799.1:0-3533 GCA_036259515.1 Thermoanaerobaculia bacterium
CTCGGAGCGGAGCGCGGCCGCGCGGCCGCACCCTGGGCTGGTCAGCGTCCGAGATTACCGGATGACATGTGCAGGCTCTTTCTCAGCCCTCCGCGCGCTCCCGCAGCATCCGCAGCACCTCGCCGGGCAGCGGGAAGCGTCCCGCCTCGCGCTTCGAGAACACCAGCTCCTGGCCGTGGCGCACCTCGAAGATGCCGCCGCGGCCCCGGATCAGGGTCGGGCGGACTCCCAGCTCCCGCTCCAGCTCGGCCGCCAGACCGGCGGCGCGCGGCAGGTAGCCTCAGGAGGTGCAGTACTCGATGGTCAGGCTGGGCGGAGTCATCGCTGGCCTCGCGGTGGTGGAGAGGGGAGGGCGGCTCGCCGGCGATCGTAACGCGGCGAGCCGTTCCGGACGCTACACGCGCTTGCGCCCCCGCACGGCGCGGTAGATGGCGAGCAGCAGGAGCGCGCCGATCACCGCGATGAAGAAGCTGCGCCAGTCCCAGGCCGCCACGCCGCCGAAGCCCAGGGCGGTGGCGAGGAAGCCGCCGAGGAGCGCCCCGGCGATGCCGATCAGGCTGGTGACGATGCAGCCGCCGGGGTCCTTCCCCGGCATCAGCAGCTTGGCCACGACGCCCGCGACCAGGCCGAAGAGCACCCACGAGATCAACCCCCAGAGATCCATCGCCCGTCTCCTTTCTCCCGTTCCTCTCCGCGCCCCGGAGGATCGGGGCGCGAGGGCGCCGCGGCCGACCGTGCCCGGCGCGGCTCGCCCGCAGATTTGCCAGGAACGTGCCAGAAGCCAGGACCGTGCCAGAGGCGCCGGCGGAGCGGGCGCCGCGCCCGCGGCCGGCGGCTATGATCGACCGCCATGTCCGCCGCCCCCGCCCCCGTCGCCGGCCGCCCCCGCCTCTACTTGATCGACGGCTACTCGAACATCTTCCGCGCCTTCTACGCCATCCGCGGGCTGTCGACCTCGAAGGGGGAGTCGACGAACGCGGTCTACGGCTTCGTCACCATGCTGCGGAAGCTGCTCCGCGAGCACCGGCCGGAGCTGGTCGGGGTGGCGCTCGACGTCGGCGGACCGACCGTGCGCTCGGCGCGCTACGAGGAGTACAAGGCGAACCGCACGCCGATGCCGGACGACCTGCGGGCGCAGATCCCGCGCGTCCGCGAGATCCTCGCCGCCTACCGCATCCCGATCCTCCAGATCCCCGAGTACGAGGCCGACGACGTGCTCGGCACCCTCGCCTGCCGCGCCGCCGAGGCCGGCTACGAGGTGGTGCTGGTCTCCGCCGACAAGGACCTGATGCAGCTCGTCGGTGAGCACGTGTCGCTGCTGCACACCGGGCGCGAGAAGCTCTACGACCGCGCCGGCGTCGAGGAGGACTTCGGCGTGCCGCCCGAGAAGGTGGTCGACGTGCTGGCGCTCGCGGGCGACTCGATCGACAACGTTCCCGGCGTGCCCGGGATCGGCGAGAAGGGCGCCCGGGGGCTGATCCGCGAGTACGGCTCGCTCGACGAGCTCCTCGCCCGCGCCGGCGAGGTGTCCCGCAAGGCGTACCGCGAGGGGCTGGAGCAGCACGCCGAGCAGGCGCTCCTCTCCCGCGAGCTGGCGACCATCCACTGCGACCTGCCGATCGCCTTCGAGCCCGACGCGCTGCGCCTGGAGCCGCCGGACACCGCGGAGCTCAAGCGGCTGTTCGGGGAGATGGAGTTCCACTCGCTGGTCGAGGAGCTGGCGGGGGAGGGCGAGCCGGCCGAGTCGCCGCCGGCGCGCGAGGCGGCGACGGCGGAGGAGTGGCGGGCGGCGGTGGGCGCGCTGCCGGGCGCGGGCGGCGAGGTGGTGCTGGCGGTGCTCGGCGAGGAGCGGCCGCTCGGGCTGGCGGTGGCCACCGGACCGGGGGGCGGCGAGGGTGGCGAAGCAGCCGAGGCCGACGCCGCCGCGATCTACGCCGACTTCCGCCGCTCCGGCCTGGGCGACGCGGCGCTGGCGACGATCGCCGCCTGGGCCTGCCGCGGCGAGGTGCGGCTGGTCGGCCACGACCTCAAGGAGGTGCTGCGCGCGGCCTTCGCCGGCCTCCCCGGCGGCGCCTGCCCAGCGCGCCTCACCGACCTGATGCTCGTCTCCTACCTGCTCAAGCCGACCATCCACGGCCACAGCCTCGACGAGCTGGCGCTCGAGCGCCTGCGCCGGAAGACGCTGACCGCCAAGGACGTCGGCTGGGAGCGCGGCCAGGAGCCGCCGGTGGGCGACGAGCGGCTGGCGCTCTACGCCGGCGAGCGCATCGACCTCGTCCGCCGCCTGGCGCCCGAGCTCGTGGGCGAGCTCGGCGGCGAGGGCGACGGCGGCGACCTCGCCCGCATCTACCGCGAGATCGAAGAGCCGCTGCTGCCCGTCCTCCTGCGCATGGAGGAGGCGGGGATCCTCCTCGACACCGCCTTCCTCGCCGAGATGTCGACCCGGCTGGAGCGCGACCTGGCGAGGCTCGAGACCGAGATCTTCGCGGCGGCCGGCGAGACCTTCAACATCGGTTCGCCGCAGCAGCTCGGCCAGATCCTGTTCGAGAAGCTCGGCTACCCGGTGTTGAAGCGCACGCGGAAGACGAAGAGCTACGCCACCGGCGCCGAGATCCTCGAGGAGCTGGCGGCGCGCGGCTATCCGCTCCCCGACCTGGTGCTCCGCCAGCGCGAGCTGTCGAAGCTCAAGTCGACCTACGTCGACGCGCTGCCGGCTCTGGTCGGCGCGGACGGGCGGCTCCACACCCGCTTCAACCAGGCGGTGGCGGCGACCGGCCGGCTGTCGTCGGCCAACCCCAACCTCCAGAACATCCCCATCCGCACCGAGCTCGGCCAGCAGATCCGCCGCGCCTTCGTCGCCGCGCCGGGCGCCCTCCTCCTGGTCGCCGACTACAGCCAGATCGAGCTCCGCATCCTCGCCCACATCGCCGGCGAGGAGGCGCTCGTCGAGTCCTTCCGCCGCGGCGAGGACGTCCACCGCACCACCGCCGCGGCGGTCCTCGGCGTCGCCCCCGAGCTGGTCAACCCCGAGCAGCGGCGGGCGGCGAAGACGATCAACTTCGGCATCATCTACGGGATGAGCGCCTACGGCCTGTCGCAGACGCTCCACATCCCGCCCAAGGAGGCCGAGCGCTTCATCGCCGCCTACATGGAGCGCTACCCCGGCGTCCGCCGCTACGTCGACGAGACCCTGGCCGCCGCCGAGCGCGACGGCGGCGTCTCCACCCTCTGGGGCCGCGTCCGCTGGCTCCCCGACATCACGTCGAAGAACTGGAACCTGCGCGAGAACGCCCGCCGCATGGCGATCAACGCCCGCATCCAGGGCACCGCCGCCGACTTCATGAAGAAGGCGATGATCGAGGTCGACCGCCGCCTGCGCCAGGAGGCGCCGGAGGCGCGGCTGCTCCTGACGGTGCACGACGAGCTGGTGCTGGAGGTGCCGGAGGGGGAGGTCGAGCGGGTGGCGGCGGCGGTGCGCGAGGAGATGGCGGGGGTGGCGGAGATGGCGGTGCCGCTGGTGGTGGACACCGGGT
>DATABP010000800.1:0-1671 GCA_036259515.1 Thermoanaerobaculia bacterium
ACGGCGGCGGCGTCCACCGCGGAGGACGGAACGGCACGCCGGCGTGCCGCGCTGGCACCTCGCCGCGGCGGGCCGCGTCGCCGCCGTTGATATCTTCCGCCGCACGATGCGCCCGCGCCTCCACCGCGACCGGCTCGCCGCGCTGGTCGACGGCTTCGCCGGCCGCCCGGTGCCGATGGCGGTCGACCTCGTCGCCGACCGTTTCGTCACCGGCACCCCGAAGCGGATCAGCCGCGAGGCGCCGGTGCTCATCCTCCAGTACGAGGGCGAGCACCTCGCCCCCGGCGGCGGCGCCAACGCGGTGGCCAACGTGGCGGCGCTCGACGGCCGGCCTCTGCCGCTCGGCGTGGTCGGCGACGACGCCTCCGGCACGGAGCTCGTCGCCGCCCTCGCCGCGCGCGGCGTCGACGTCTCGGGCGTCCGCGTCCGCTCCGGCTACCGCACGCCCACCAAGGTGCGGATCGTCGGCGGCGCCCGCCACGCGCTCAAGCAGCAGATCGTCCGCTACGACGTCGAGGACCGGGTGGCCCTCGACGACGCCGACCGCGCCGCCTTCGCCGCCGCCCTCGAGCGCTGGACGGCGGCGGGCGCGGCGCCGGCGGTGGCGATCCTCTCCGACTACGGCTACGGCGGCGCCGACCCCTCGCTGGTGCCGCTCTTGCGCGGCGCGCTCGGGGCGGGCGCGGCGCTGGTCTGCGACAGCCGCTGGCGGCTCGCCGACCTCGCCGCGTCGGGCGGCGTCGACGGCGCCACCCCCAACGAGGAGGAGGCCGAGGCGCTCCACGGCGGCCCGCTCGCCGCCGACGGCGACGACGCCGCGCTGGCCGCCGCCGGCGAGGCGCTGCGCCGCCGCCTCGGCGCCCGCTTCCTGCTCGTCACCCGCGGCAGCCGCGGGATGAGCCTCTTCGAGGAGGGCGGCGCCGCCCACCTGCCGGTCCACGGCACCGACCAGGTCGCCGACGTCACCGGCGCCGGCGACACGGTGATCGGCACCTTCGCGCTGGCGCTGGCCGCCGGCGCCGAGCCGCTCGAGGCGGCGGCGCTCGCCAACTACGCCGGCGGCGTGGTGGTGATGAAGATGGGCACCGCCACGCTCTCCCGCGACGAGCTCCGCCACGCGATCGACAGCGACCCGCGGCCGCTCGAGGAGATGACCTCGACGAGGGAGGGCGGATGGGCGAGGTCCTGACGGTCGACCGGCTCGAGCCTCGGCTCGCCGCGCTGCGCGCCGCCGGTCGCCGGGTGGCCCTCGCCAACGGCCACTTCGACCTCCTCCACGTCGGCCATCTGCGCTACCTCCAGGCCGCCCGCGCCGCGGCCGACCTCCTGGTGGTGGCGATCAACGACGACCCCTCGGTGGCGCGGCTCAAGGGGCCGGGGCGGCCGGTGGTCCCCGCCGCCGAGCGCGCCGAGCTCCTCGCCGCGCTCGAGCCGGTCGACTTCGTCGTCGTCTTCGACGGCGACTCGCCGGCGCCGCTCCTCGCCCGCCTGCGCCCCGACGTCCACTGCAAGGGCACCGACTACGGCACGCCCGAGCGGGTGCCGGAGTTCGAGACGGTGCGCGCCTACGGCGGCGAGACGCGGCTGGTCGGCGACCCCAAGGACCACGCGACGAGCGACCTGATCGCCCGGGTGAGGGCGTTGCCGGATTGAAGGCCGCCAGCGGCATGG
>DATABP010000801.1:0-4610 GCA_036259515.1 Thermoanaerobaculia bacterium
CGCGGCGCGGCGCCGGCCTGGAACAACCTCGGGATCGCCCGCGACGAGCAGGGCGACGCCGCCGGCGCCGAGGACGCCTACCGCCGGGCGCTGGCGCTCGACCCCGGCTACTGGCAGGCGCGCCTCAACCTCGGCATCGCGCTCGCCCGCGCCGGCCGCGCCGGGGAGGCCCGCGAAGCCCTCGACGCGGTGGTGGCGGCGGTGCCGGCGCAACCCGACGCCCACCGCGAGCTCGGCGCGCTCTACGCCGGGCCGCTCGCCGACCGCGCCAAGGCGCGGCTCCACTGGAACGCCTTCCTGCGCCACGCCTCCGGCCACTCGGAGGCCGCCGCGGTGCGCCGCCGCCTCGCCGAGCTGCCGCCTTGACCCTCGCGGAGCGGTCGGGGAGAATGCCCCCGTTCGCCGTCTGATCTGCCTTCGACTGCTGGGAGGGTTCCCGTGACCGTTCCGATCGCCCGGACGTTCCTCGTCTCGCTGGCGGCGGCCGCCGCCGTCCTCGCCCTCGCCGCCCCCGCCGCCGCCCAGGGCCGCGTCTCCGGCATCTCGGTGATGGTCACCGAGGTGCGCCCGAACGGCACCGGCCGTGAGGTCGACTTCGACGTCCAGCTCACCACCACCCGTGGCGAGGGCTGCTGCCCGACGCCGTACTTCTTCGGCTCGCCCGACGGCGGCTACCTGGGCGACGTCTCCTTCGCCACCACCTTCAGCGGCACCGAGACCTACGGCCCGTTCAGCACCTCCACCTTCAGCTCGACCACGCCGTACGGCGCGGGCGCCCTGATCTACCGGGGGACGTACTTCTACTACTCGACGATCCGCGGCAACGCCACCCTGCGCCTCCTCGCCGACGGCGCGATGCCGGCGATCGACTACGGCGACGGCCAGACCGTGCCGGCCGCCACCCTGCCGACGCTGGCCTCCAGCGCCACCACCTCCGGCGGCGGCGTGCGCCGGGTGTTCCGCGGCTCGTTCACCCACATGTACGGCGACCGCACCACGCCGCACACCCTCCGCGTCGCCTCGGCCTGCTGCCCGGGCACCACCACCTCCGAGCCGCCGCACACCGGCGAGATCGCCACCGCCGCCGCCTACCCGATGCGCATCGCCTTCGAGCTGGCGGCGAGCATCACCGGCTCCTACCGCGGCGCCTCCTCCTACCGCACCCTCTACCACTCGCCGGGCAGCGAGACGACCGTCCTCGCCAGCACCGGGCCGGTCACCGGCATCGGGCCCTACACCTTCACCAGCTACGTCACCTCGACGGCGACCTCCACCACGCTCTCCACCCTGGGCTTCCCGGTGCAGCTCTTCAACACCGCGCAGATCGCGGCGCTGTCGATCACCGAGATCCCCACCGCCTCGACCTGGGGCCTGCTCGCCCTCGCCGGCCTGCTCGCCGGAGCCGGGGCGCTGCTGCTGCGGCGCGGGTAGCGGCCGGGCCGAAGGCGGCCGGCCCGGTCCTCCGTGGCTCCTCGCTTGCACGTCCGCTCCGCCGGACCAGCCAGGAGGAGCCCGCCATGCCGCACAGCCCCGAAGAGCACCTGGTCAACTACCTCACCGACGCCTACTCGATCGAGCAGCAGGCGCTCGCGCAGCTCCGCACCGCCCCCGACCTCGCCGGCGACGCGACGCTCGCCGCCCACTTCCGCGACCACCTCACCGAGACCGAGGGGCAGGCGGAGATGGTGCGCCAGCGGCTGGAGGCCCGCGGCGGCTCGCCGAAACGGGTCAAGGACGCGGTGATGGCGCTGGGCGGCAAGGGCTTCGTCCTCTTCGCCCGCTCGCAGCCCGACACCCCCGGCAAGCTCGCCGCCCACGCCCACTCCTACGAGGCGCTCGAGTGGGCCTCCTACGAGATGCTGATCCGCATGGCCGAGCGCGCCGGCGACGGCGACACCGTCGAGGTCGCCCGCGCCATCCGCGAGCAGGAGAACGCGATGATGGGGCGCATCGCCGACCGCTTCGGCGCCGCCGCCGACGCCTCGCTGCGCGACAAGGCGCCCGACGACGTGCAGCGCGCGCTGCGCCGTTACCTCGCCGACGCCCACGCCCTCGAAGCCCAGTCGATCCAGCTCCTGGAGCGCGGCCCCGACCTCGCCGGCGACGCCGAGCTCGAGCGCCTCTACCGCGAGCACCTCGCCGAGACCCGCGGCCAGGCCGAGCGCCTCGAGGCCCGGCTCGACGACGTCGGCGGCAGCCGCTCGCTGGCCAAGGACGTGGCCCTCCGCCTGGGCGGCCTCGAATGGAGCTTCTTCTTCCAGGCCCAGCGCGACACCCCCGGCAAGCTCGCCGCCTTCGTCTACGCCGTCGAGCACCTGGAGATCGCCGGCTACGAGCTCCTCGCCCACGTCGCCCGCCGCGCCGCCGACGAGGAGACCGCCGTCCTCGCCGAGAGCATCCTGGTCGAGGAGCGTGCGATGGCCGACCGCGTGGCGGCCCGGTTCGACCTCGCCTTCGAGGCGTCGCTGGCGGCGCTGGGGGCGGGGGTGGGGTGAGGGCGAGGGATCGCCTCTGCCGGCGTCGCCGGGATGGACGGAGGGCGAGTCTCGCAGGTCGGAGAGGGCTACTGCGGCGCCGGGGGCGACGGATCGGGGAACGCCGCAGTGTCGGCGCCGCCGGTCAGCTCGAACGGCGGGCTGTGGTAGCGCACCTGGCGGTTGGTGAAGCCATCGGTCACCGTGATCGTGTACTCCACGTCGGAGAGGCCGCCGTGGAAGACCCACCAGTGGCCGTTCGCCAGGCGACCGTCGATCACCTTGACCAGCAGCTCGAGGTTCGCCGGATGGAAGAACCAGAACGCGCCGCTGCCGGCGTTGATCGGCGCCCGCTGGCCCTTGCCGCTGCCGCCGGAGCGGGGGTCGTGCCACTCCACCTCGACGGCGAAGCGGCCGGCCAGGCAGAGGCGCTCCGGGCCGCCGGAGCAGAGGGGCGCCGGCGCGCCGGGCGGCTCGTGGGAGGGCGCGACCGCCGGGGCGGGAGCAGCCGCCGCGGGCGGCGCCGTCAACGCCCCCTCCCCCGCCGGTTCCGTATCCAGGAACGCCGCCGTGTCCGCCCGGCTCGACTGCACGAACGGCGGGTCGTAGTACGAGCGCTGGCGGCCCGTGGCGAGGTCGCTGACGTCGATCCACGCCTCCACCGTCGTCAGCCCGCCGAAGAACACCCACCAGTGGCCGTTGACCGGGCGGCCGTCGAGCACCTTGAGCATCAGCTCGAGGTTGTCGTCCCGGAAGAACCAGAAGGAGCCGGTGTCGGCGGCGAGCGGCACCGGCTGGCCGTCGCCGATCGGGCCGCCGTTGTAGGGGTCGCGGAAGGCGAGGTCGACGCGGAAGCGGCCGCCGCCCAGGCAGAGCGGCGCGGAGGGGCCCGGCGGCGGGCAGGCGGCGTCGCCGCCGGGGCGCAGCATGTGGAGACGGACGCCGCGCTCGAAGCGCTGCTCGGCGACGGCGGCGCGCTCGAAGCCGCCGACGAGGCGCGGCAGCGAGCCGACGCCGCCCACCGGCGGCAGGAGCCGCACCGGCTCGCCGACCTGGTTGCCGGAGCCGTCGTAGGTGGTGAGCCAGTGGCCCTCGCGCGAGGCGTCGGTGCCGAGGTGCGGATCGGCGGGGGCGCCGCTCCACAGCACCACCCAGCCGCCGCTCGAAAGGCCCGCCACGTCGACCAGCCCCTGGCAGCCGAGGGTCTCGGGGTGCGCCCGCCGCTCGGGGGCCAGCGCCCTGCCGTCGGCGGCGTAGAAGCGCACGAAGGCGCCGGTGCACGAGCCGTCGCGGCCGTCCGGCCCCTGCCCGGCGCCGCCGGTGAAGGCGACGGCGAAGGAGCCGTGGCCGTCGGCGGCGACGCGCGGGTCCTCGTGCGAGGGGTGGTCCTCGGCCGCGCCGGCCGGGTCGAGCGGGATCGGGGTGTCGTCGGGGGCGAGGAGGACCGTCGTCAGCCGGCCGAGGCTGGGATCGTCGGTCTGCTCGACGAAGGCGAGGAAGGCGTGGCCGCCGGCGGCGACCGCGGCGTGGAAGCCGCCCTGGAACGGCACCTGGTCGGCCAGCCAGACGGCGCGCTCGACCTCCGGGCCGATCGGCTCGCCGTTCACGGTGACGCGGCGGCTGACCAGGCGACGGAACTCGGACTCGAAGCCGGACTCCGGCGCGATCAGCCGCTCGACCCACATCGCCATCCCGTGCTCCCCCGGGCCCACCACGATCATCGGCCGCTCGCGCGCGAGGAGCTCCGTCCCCGGCGGCGGCTCTCCGGAGTCGACGCGGACCGGAGCCTTCAGGAAGTCGAACTCCGGCAGCGAGACATACGAGTGGACGGCAGAGCCCTCCACCCAGATCGCCACCCTGCGGCCGTCGAAGCCCATCGCCACGTCGGCGACGTCGACGATCGGCGGGAGGAGGGGGCCCGCTTGGCCGATCGGATCGCCGTCGGCGTCGAACAGCTGCGCCCACCAGCCGGAGGCACCCTGGTTCCACACCGCGAGCAGGTGATCGGAGCCGTTGGTGACGAGGAACGGGGCGCCGAAGGTGGCGGCGCCGGGCTCGCTGATCGTCCGCGGCGCGTCGTGGCGCAGGTAGGGAGCGGCGGGCGGGGCGTGGTCGGCGCCGGCAGCGGGCGCGAGG
>DATABP010000802.1:0-5544 GCA_036259515.1 Thermoanaerobaculia bacterium
CGCCCTGGCGGTGCTCGCCGTCGCCCTCGCCCTGCGCCTGCCGCTCCTCGTCCTGCCGCCGACGCTGTCCGACGACGCGCTGCGCTACCTGTGGGACGGCCGGGTGCTCCTGGCCGGCGAGAACCCGTGGGCGCTCCCGCCGGACGCCGGCGAGCTCGCCCCGCTGCGCGACGACCTCTGGCAGCGCCTCCCCCACCGGCAGGTGCCGACGGTGTATCCCCCGCTGGCGCTGGCGGGCTTCAGTATAGCCGCCGCCCTGCCGTGGCCGCTCGCGGCGTGGAAGGGGATGGTCGCCGCCGCCGAGCTCGCCGCCTGCGCCGCGTTGGTCGGCCTCGCCCGCCGCCGCGGCCTGCCGCCGGCGCGCGCCGCCTGGTACGCGTGGTGCCCGCTGCCGGCGCTGGAGGTGGCGGGGATGGGTCACGTCGACGGGCTGGCGGTGGCGGCGGCGGTGGGGGCGGTGTGGGCGCTCTCTGGAGGACGTGCGGGGGAGGGGGCGGAGAGGGACCGGACGGCGGCCGGCGGCGCCGCGCTCGCCGCCGCCGGGGTGCTCGCCAAGCTGGCGCCGGCGGCGGCGTTGCCGATGTGGGCGCGGGCGAGCGGGCGGCCGCTCGTCTTCCTCCTCGTCGCGGCGTCCCTGACCGTCGCCGGGCTGGCGCCGGTGGCGATCGCCACAGGGGGGCTGCCGCCGGGCTTGATGACCTACGGCCTCTCCTGGGAGTTCGCCGGGCCGCTCTACGAGCCGCTGTGGCGGCTGCTCGACGCGGCGGGCGCCGACGTCCTGGTCGCCGATCTCCTCGACCGCGCCAAGCTCGCCACCGGCCGCCACGACGGGCTGAACCGGCTCTACCCGTTCGTCTATCCGCAGCTCCTCGCCAAGCTGCTGCTCGCCGGCCTGGCCCTCGCCGTCGTCGCGCGCTCCGCGTTCGCGCGCGACCCGGTCGCCGGCGGGCGGCGGCTGTTCGGGGGGCTGCTCCTCTGCTCGGCGACGGTCTATCCGTGGTACCTCCTCTGGGCGCTGCCGTGGGCGGCGCTGACCCGGCACCGGCCGTGGCTCCTCGCCGCCGCGCTGGCGCCGCTCCTCTATCTGCCGCAGCACGCCGGGGTCGCGCTCTTCCCCGCGGTGTGGGCGGCGGTGTGGGGGCCGCCGGCGGCGCTCGCGGCGGCCGACGTGTGGCGCCGGAGGACCGCGGCGCGATGAGCGGCACGCGCACCTACGCGCTGACCCTCTCCTACCGCGGCGCCGCCTACGCCGGCTGGCAGCGGCAGGCGAACGCGCCCTCGGTGCAGGCGGCGGTGGAGGCGGCGCTCTCGGCGCTCCTCGGCGGCGAGGCGGTGACGGTGCACGGCGCCGGGCGCACCGACGCCGGGGTGCACGCGCGCGGGCAGGTGGCGCACCTCGTCCTCGCGCGGCCGTTCGCGCTCGGCGGGCTCGTCCACGGCACCAACCACCACCTGCCGGAGGACGTGCGGGTGCTCGCCGCCGCCCGCGTGCCGGACGGCTTCCACGCCCGCAAGCGCGCCGCCGGCAAGGAGTACCGTTACCGGCTGGTGCGCGCCGCGGTGCTGTCGCCGCTCGACGCGCCGTTCGCCGTCGCCGCCCCGCGCGACCTCGACCTCCCGGCGATGGCCGCCGCCGCCCGTCGCCTCGTCGGCCGCCACGACGTCTCCGCCTTCGCGCTGGCCGGCGGCGCCCACGGCCAGCCGTTCCGCACGATTCGCCTCGCCGAGTGGGAGGAGAGCGGGGCCGACCTCGTCTTCCGCGTCGCCGGCGACGGCTTCCTCCGCGGCATGGTGCGCTCGCTGGTCGGCACCCTGCTCGAGGTGGGGCAGGGGCGGCGCACGGTCGACGGCTTCGCGGCGCTCCTCTCCGGCCGCCCCCGCGGCGAGGCGGGACCGACCGCGCCGGCGCACGGGCTGACGCTCGAGCGGGTCGACTATCCGCCGGAGTGGGCGCCGCTGGAGGTCTGGCCGCCGCCGCGGTGAGCCGGGCGTCCCGGCCGTGGTAGCTTCCCGCAACTCCCCGGCCCGCGCTCGATGACCGCCCGCCCACCCTCCCGCCTCGCCGGACCGCCCGAGGGCGGCGCGCCGTGAAGCGCCTCGCCACCGGCCTCGTCGGCGCCGCGGTGCTCCTCACCGCGCTCTTCCTGCTGCCGCCGTGGTGGTTCTTCGTCGCCTCGCTCGTCGTCGTGGAGTGGGCGGTGGTCGAGTACGTGGGGATCTTCCGCTCCGTGGCGCCGGGAGCGCCGCTCCGCGCTCTCCTCGCGCTGGTTCCGCTCGCCGCCGTCGTCGTCATGCTCGCCACCCAGCCGACCCCGGCCGCCGCCCCCGCCGAGCTCCTCGCCGCCACGCAGTCGTCGCTCCTCGCCTTCGGCCTCTTCCTGACCGTCGTCGCCGGCACCGTGGTGCTGCTCGGCCGCACGCCGGTGCCCGAGGCGATCGCCGCCTTCGGCGCCTTCGGCTTCGGGGTGCCCTACTTCGCGCTCGCCGCGGTGGCGCTCGGGCGGCTCGCCGCGATCGACCCCTGGCTCCTCTTCCTCGGCTTCGCCATCGTCCAGCTCGGCGACACCGCCGCCTACTACGTCGGCAGCCGGATCGGGCGCCACAGGTTGGCCCCGGTGGTGTCGCCGAAGAAGAGCTGGGAGGGGGCGGCGGCGGGGCTCGTCACCGCGCTGGCGGCGGCGGCGGCGTGGTCGTGGTGGCGGCTGGGCGAGGTCTCGCCCGGCCTCCTCGCGCTGGCGGTGGCGACGGCGGTGGCGGCGCAGATCGGCGACCTCGTCGAGTCGCTCCTGAAGCGGGCGTCCGGGGTCAAGGACTCCGGCCGCTCGCTCCCCGGCCACGGCGGCATCCTCGACCGCGCCGACGCCACCTTCTTCGCCCTGCCGGTGCTGCTCCTCGGCGTCTGGCTGCTCGGGCCGGAGACGCTGGTGCCGTGATCCGGCAGCCGGCGGAATGGCTGGCAGCGGCGCCGAGTTTGGGCTAGGTTAGCGCCTCCCCCGGCCGCCGCGGCCGGTCCCGAGCTCCACCCTCCGAAAGCCTCGATGCCCGCATTCCTCGACAACGCCACCGGCATTCTCGTCAACCTCCTCGCCTTCGCCTTCGCGCTGGGGGTGATCATCAGCGTCCACGAGGCGGGGCACCTGGTGGTCGCCAAGCTGTTCGGGGTGCGCGTGCACGCGTTCTCGATCGGCTTCGGGCCGCGGCTCCTGGGCTTCCGGCGCGGCGAGACCGACTATCGGCTGTCGCTGGTGCCGCTCGGCGGCTACGTGCGGCTGGGCGGCGAGAACCCGGAGGAGGCGACCGGCGACCCGCGCGAGTTCCTCTCCAAGCCGCGCTGGCAGCGCATCCTCGTCTACCTCGCCGGGCCGGCGGCCAACGTGGTGCTGGCGATCCTGCTCATCGCGGCGGTGTTCATGGTCGGCACCGACGTCCCCAACCTCCAGGTGCCGGCGGTGATCGGCGGCGTCGTCCCCGGCTCGACCGCCGAGGCGGCGGGGCTCGCCGCCGGCGACCGCATCGTCGCCGTCGACGGCGATCCGGCGGAGACCTGGCAGGAGGTCGGCCTGGAGCTGATGACCTCCGCCGACCGCCCGGTCGAGCTGTCCGTCGTCCGCGGCGACCGCCGGCTGACCGCCACCGTGGTGCCGGAGCAGATCGAGGGGGAGAACATCGGCGACCTCGCCGGCCTGGTGCCCAAGCTGCTGCCGACGGTGACCCGGGTCGACGGCCGCTCGCCGGCCGCCGCCGCCGGCCTGCGTCCGGGGGACCAGATCCGCCGCGTCGACGGCAAGCCGGTGCCCTCGGCCGACGCCTTCGTCGCCTACGTCGAGGCGCGCGCGGGGCGGCCGATCGCGCTCGAGGTGGTGCGCGACGGCAACCTGACCGAGCTCTCGGTCCGCCCGCGCGACGAGGGCGGGGTCGGCAGGATCGGCGTCGGGCTCGGCGTCTACCAGCGCTACGGCTTCTTCGAGTCGTTCGTGCAGAGCGCCCGCTACAACTGGACGCTGGTCGAGGAGACCTTCCGCATCCTCGGCAAGATCTTCAACCGCGAGGTGTCGGCGCGCTCGGCGCTCGCCGGGCCGATCGAGATCGCCCGCTACAGCGGCGAGGCGGCGCGCGTCGGCTTCAAGCAGCTCGTCTACCTGATGGGCTTCCTGTCGGTGTCGATCGCCATCGTCAACCTCCTGCCGATCCCCATCCTCGACGGCGGGCAGATCGTCATCCTCGGGGTGGAGAGCGCGATGCGGCGCGACCTCTCGCTCAAGCTCAAGGAGGTCATCGCCCAGGTCGGCTTCGTGCTGATCATGCTCCTGATGCTGACGGTGATCTACTTCGACCTGTCGAAGAACCTGCCCGCCGGCCTCCTCCCCGGCTCGTAGGCCGGCGCCCCTCCCATGAAGATCCTCTTCGTCGGCGACGTCGTCGGCAAGCCGGGCCGCCGCGCCCTGGCCGCGCTCCTGCCGCGGCTGATCGACCGCCACGCGATCGACTACACGATCGTCAACGTCGAGAACTCGGCCGGCGGCTCGGGGGTGACGTTCAAGGTGCTCGCCGAGCTCGACGAGCTGCCGATCGACTGCTTCACCTCCGGCAACCACATCTGGGACAAGAAGGAGGTCTTCGACCTCCTCGCCCGCGAGCCGCGCCTCCTGCGCCCGCACAACTACCCGGCCGCGAACCCCGGCTCGGGCCTCTACGTCGGCGAGACGCCGGCCGGCATCCGGGTGGCGACGATCAACCTCCAGGGGCGGATCTTCATGGAGCCGCTCGACTCTCCGTTCGTCGCCGCCGACGCGCTCCTCGCCGGGCTGCCGCCGGAGGTCAAGGTGATCTTCGTCGACTTCCACGCCGAGACGACGAGCGAGAAGACCGCACTCGGCTTCTACCTCGACGGCCGGGTGAGCGCCGTCGTCGGCACCCACACCCACGTGCCGACCGCCGACGAGCGCGTGCTGCCCCAGGGCACCGCCTACCTCACCGACGCCGGGATGACCGGCCCCTACGAGTCGGTCATCGGGGTGCGCCACGACCGCGTCCTCGCCCGCTTCCTCACCCAGGTGCCGCACCCCTTCGAGCCGGCCAAGAACGACGTGCGGCTGGCCGGCGCGGTGATCGACGTCGACGAGTCGACCGGCCGGGCGCGGGGGATCGAGCGGCTGCTCGTGCCCTGGGAGGGGTGAGAGAGCGCTACGGGGGGCGCGGCGCCTCCGCCAGGAGCAGGTAGCCGTCGCGCTCGGCCGGCGTCTCCGCCGCCACCAGCACGAGCGGCGGGTCGCCGGCGGTCACCCGCTCGAGGTCGTGGCGGCCGACGAACACCCAGCCGCGGCCGGGGCGGTCGAGGTAGGCGCGCAGCTCCTCCGGCGAGTCGAACGGCACCGCCCGGCGGGCGCTGTAGAAGAGCACCGTGCTGTCGAGGTGCGGGTAGACGGCGAACGGAGTGCCGCGGGCGCTCTCGGCGACGAAGGCGCGGGCCAGCGGGCGGGCCGACTTGAAGAGGTCGAGCGCCGGCAGCAGCAGGGCGGCGACCGCCAGGAGCGCCGCCGCCGC
>DATABP010000803.1:0-4450 GCA_036259515.1 Thermoanaerobaculia bacterium
GCGCCGCCAGCGCGAAGAGGAGCGCCCACGCCGCCCAGTAGCCCTCGAACCACAGGTAGGGGGCCAGGAAGGGCTCGAAGCCGCTCATCTCCGAGTACGCCCAGGCCGGTGCCGACGAGTAGCCGAGCAGGTGATGCTCGAAGCCGACGTTCCCCTCGATCAGGTTGCGGGAGAGCACCAGCGCCGCCAGGTAGACGAGGTGGCCGATCGCCTTGTGGCCGACGGCGACGTGGACGAGGAGGGCGAGCATCGCCACCAGGAGGTCGTCGGGGAGCTGGAGGCCGAAGAGCATGGTCAGCGCCAGGCCGGGCGCGAAGTCGAAGTGCCCCTGCGCCGCCTGGAGCAGCACCACGCCGGCGAAGAACGTCGCCCGCAGCAAGGCCAGGCCGGCGACCAGCGCCAGGAGCTTGCCGGCGAGCGCCACCCACGGCGGCCAGGGCGCCGCGTCGGTCAGCTCGTCGGCACGGGCGTCCCGCTCCAGCCAGACGAGCTGGCCCACCCAGAGGCCGATCAAGAGGTAGACGAAGAACGCCGAGTGGCCGATCACCTCTGGCACCACGACCGAGGTCACCGGCAGCGACGGGGTGTCGAACACCAGGCCGGCGTTCCAGCCGGCGGCGAAGGTCAGCGCCACGGTGCCGGCGGCGACGAGGAGCGCCCAGCGGTTGCCGATCACCGCGGCGAAGGAGAGCCGGGCGAAGGCGAGCGTCTGGCCGAGCCGCGCCGCGCGGTCGAACGCCCGCGGCGCCCGCGGCACGACGACCGCCGCCGCCGGGCGCGAGAGCGCCGCCTCGACCGTCCCGGCCGCGTCCTCCCGCCGCGTCTCCCGCCGCCGGCGCCGCGGCTCGCGGACGGCGAACCGGTGGCGCGCCACCACGACGGCGAGCGCCGCCGCCCCGAGGCCGCTCCACAGCAGCCGGTTCCACAGCAGCGGTCCGGCGAGCGCGAGGAGTTGCTCGTCGCGCTCGAACGGCGTCCAGTAGGCGGCGATCTCGCTGATCGCGGTGAAGCCGATCGGGTCGAGCACCGCCGCCAGCACGCCGTGGTCCATCGTCTCGGCGAGCGCCTCCTCGTTGAGCACGCTGAACAGGAAGAGCCCGGCCGCAGCGCCGTAGCCGGCGAGCGTCCGGCCGCTCCGCGCCGCGGCGGCAAACACCAGCGCGCCGCCGGCGAACAGGTTGGGCAGCAGGAAGACGAGGTAGGGGTGGAGGTAGACGGCGGGGCGGAAGCGGCCGTAGAGCTCCGGCTCGGCGGTGGTCGCCTGGAGGAGCGCGAGGCCGGCGGGGACGACGGCGAAGAGCAGGGCCGAGACCGCGAAGGCGGCGAGGAACCGCCCGAGCAGGAGGACCGGCTCGGGCACCGGCGCGGCGTGGAGCAGCGGCGCGAGCCGCGTCCGCACGTCGCGCGCCGCGGCGTCGCCGAAGATCTCCGCCACCGGCAGGAGCGCCAGGAGCCCGGTGAGCACCGTCACCGTGGCGACGAGGAGCGGCGCGTCGGCGTGGACGGTGCCGCTCTCCCGCGCCGCGCGGAGGAGCACGTCGCGGGCGAGGAGGACGAGCAGGCCGGCGAGCGCGACGAGATAGGCCCAGGTGGTGGGCCGGCGCAGGCGGTAGACGGCCTCGAAGCGGAAGACCTCCCAGAGCTTCAGCACGGCAGCCCCGGCCCGCCCGCCGCCGGAGGGCCGCTCCGGCGCCCCGCCAGCGCCGCGAAGTAGACGTCGCCGAGGGTCGGCTCGACCGGCTCGAAGCCGGGCTCCGGCGCCGCGTCGGCGAGGACGCGGACCAGGGTGCGGCCCGCCGAGAGCCGCGTCGACAGCACGGCGCGCCGGCGCTCGACCTCCGGCAGCTCCGCCCGCTCGACCACCCGTCCCCAGACGCGGCCGGCGAGCGCGGCGACGGCGGCCAGCGGCTCGGCCTGAAAGAGGATCTCGCCGCGGTCGATCACCGCCATCCGGGTGCACAGCTCGGCGACGTCGTCGACGATGTGGGTCGACAGCAGCACCACGCTCTGCTCGCCGAGCTCGGAGAGGAGGTTCAGGAAGCGCACCCGCTCGGCGGGGTCGAGGCCGGCGGTCGGCTCGTCGACGATCAAGAGCCGCGGCTCGCCCAAGAGCGCGACGGCGATCCCGAAGCGCTGCCGCATGCCGCCCGAGAAGCCGCCGAGCTTCCGCCGCCGCACCTCCCACATGCCGACCTGGCGCAGCAGCCGCTCGACCACCTCCCGCCGCGCCCGCCGCCCCCGCACCCCCTCGAGCGCCGCGAAGTGCGCGAGCAGCTCCTCGGCGCGCACCCGCGGGTAGAGGCCGAAGTCCTGCGGCAGGTAGCCGAGCGTCTCGCGCAGCGCCCGCTTGTCGCGCACGACGTCGAGGCCGCCGTCGCCGCCGGCGCCGTCGAGATGGACGCTCCCCTCGTCCGGCTCCTGGAGGGTGGCGAGGATGCGCATCAGCGTCGACTTGCCGGCGCCGTTAGGCCCGAGCAGGCCGAACATCCCCCGCGGGATCTCCAGGCTGACGCCGGCCAGCGCGCGGACGCCGTTGGCGTAGGTCTTCGAGACCTTCTCGACGCGGAGGCGGAGCGATCCGTCGGCGCGGACGGGTGACGGCATGGGCGATCCTCTTCTCGGGTGGAGGCGGGGCTTGCGGGTCCGCCTGCCATACGCCGCGAGGCCCGCCGGGCTTTCACGCGGGGGTCCCGACGCCCGGTTGTAGACTCCCCGCCCGACGCCGCCGCCCGTCCCGACCGCCCCGCCACCCGCCGCCGCCGGCGGCCGGAGCCCCGCGCGTGACCACCGCTCCCCCGCCCGTCCGCCGCCGCGAGATCTTCGGCTGGGCGATGTTCGACTTCGCCAACAGCTCCTACACGACGGTGATCGTCACCGTCGCCTTCAGCGTCTACTTCACCAGCCTGGTGGCGCCGGCAGGGCGGGCGGAGCTCCTGTGGGGGATCGGGGTGCTGATCTCGAACGGGCTCGTCGTGCTGCTCGCGCCGCTGGTCGGCGCGGTGGCGGACGACTCGGGTCGCAAGAAGGCGTTCCTCTTCGCCAGCTACCTGGCCTGCGTCGCCGGCACCGCGGCGCTGTGGCTCGTGGTGCCGGGCGCGGTGTGGCTGGGCATCCTCCTCTTCGTGGTCTCGAACGTCGCCTTCGCCTTCGGCGAGAACTTCACCGCCGCCTTCCTGCCGGAGATCTCGACGCCCCGGACGATCGGGCGCATCTCCGGCCTCGGCTGGGGGCTCGGCTACTTCGGGGGGCTCTTCTCGCTCCTCGCCATCTGGCCGCTCCTCGCCGGCGACTTCGTGGCCGAGAACCTCGGGAACCTGCGCCTCGCCTGGGTGGTCACCGCCGGCTTCTTCGCCGTCGCCGGGCTGCCCACGTTCCTCCTGCTCCGCGAGCGGGCGCCGCGCGGGCCCGCGCGCGGCGTCGGCGACTACGCCCGGGTGGGTTACGCGCGGCTCGCCGAGACCGCCCGCTCGCTCGGCCACTTCCGCGACCTCGCGCGCTTCCTGGCCGTCTGCTTCGTCTTCACCTGCGGGCTCGCGGCGGTGATCAACTTCTCGGCGATCTACGCCAAGGACACGCTCGCCTTCACCGGCGGCGAGATCGTCACGCTCTTCCTGGTGGTGCAGCTCTCCTCCGCGGCCGGCGCGCTCGGCTTCGGCTGGATCCAGGACCGGGTGGGGGCGATGCGCACGGTACGGATCACCCTGGTGCTGTGGGTGGCGGTGTGCGTCGTCGCCTACCTGGCCGTCGACAAGGCGACCTTCTGGGGCGTGGCGCTCGGGGCGGGGTTGGGGATCGGGTCGCTCCAGTCGGCCTCGCGCGCGCTCGTCGGGCTCTTCGCGCCGGTCGAGAAGTCCGGCGAGTTCTTCGGCTTCTGGGGGCTCTCCGCCAAGGCGGCCTTCGCCGTCGGCCCGTTCGTCTTCGGCGCCCTCGCCTCGCTGACCGGGTCGCAGCGGCTGGCGATCCTCTCGACCGGGCTCTTCTTCGTCGGCGGCCTCCTGGCGACCGGCGCGGTGGACGAGGCGCGGGGGCGGGCGGCGGCGGCGGTGTGGCGCGAGCGGCGCGGCGGGGGCGCTGGCGGCGAGGGCGCCCCAGGCGCCGCCGAGCCGGCCGCCTGAAGGCGGAGGCGCGGTGCGCCGCTCCGAACGCCTCCTCGCCGGCCTCGCGCGGGCGCTCCTCGCCGTCTTCTTCCGGCGCATCGAGGTCGAGGGCGAGGAAGGGGTGCCGCGGCAGGGGCCGCTCCTCGTCGTCGCCAACCACGTCAACGGCCTCCTCGACGCGATGCTGGTGCTCGCCGCGCTGCCGCGGGTGCCGCGCTTCCTGGGCAAGAGCACGCTGTGGGAGATCGCGCTGCTGCGCCCCTTCCTCGGCTGGGCGCGGGTGATCCCGGTGCACCGGCCGGGCGATCCCGGCGCCGACCCGGCCCGGAACGCCGAGACCTTCGCCGCCGGCG
>DATABP010000804.1:0-4233 GCA_036259515.1 Thermoanaerobaculia bacterium
GGCGTCGTGGCGCAGCGCGACGCCGACGATCGGCCACTCGCGGCGGGCGCCGCCGCGCGCCGGGCTCACCCCGCGCTCCGCGCCACCACCGCGGCGGCGTCGTCGCGGCCGCGGCCGAAGTCGCGCACCAGCACGGCGGCGATGGTCGACGGCCGCCGCTCCTGGAGGCCCGGCCGGCTCGCCAGGTCCCAGCGCGCGCTGATCCCGTCGCTGTGCATCACCAGGAGCGAGCGCGGCGTCCACGGGTAGTCGAGCTGGCGGAGGGTGCGCGCCTGGTGGCCGGCGGTGCCGTTCATCGACAGCAGCGAGCGCGGCGCCTCGCCGCCGAGGAGCGCCCCGGCGACGTTGCCGATCCCGGCGTAGCGCAGCACCCCGGCGCCGGCGTCGACCTCGGCCACCGCCACCGCGGCGCCGCGCGAGACGTGGAGCCGCCGGTGGATCGCCTCGATGCGCTCTCCCGGCGTCCGGCCGGGGAGCGCCCGGAAGGCGGCGACGGCGACGTCGGCGGCCTCGGCGGCGAGCGGCCCGTGGCAGAGGCCGTCGGCGACCAGCACCCACAGCTTGCCCGGCGCCTCCTCGACCGCCCAGGCGTCGCCGCTCCGCTCCTCGCCGCTCTTCGCCAGGCCGACGCCGCCGTGCGCGAAGCCGGCCGCCGGCGGCGCATCGCCGACCTCCGCGACGACCACCGTCCCCTCCCCCGGCACGGTGTGGAGGTCGAAGTCCCGGCTCAGCCGCCGGACGGCGCCGAGGCCGGTGCCGGGGGTGCCGCGGGTCGACCAGCCGTCGCGCAGCGCCGAGGCCACCTGGGCGATCCCGGGGCCGCGGTCGACGACGACCAGCCGCACGCAGCGGGCGCCGTCCCGCTCGATCGCCTCGAGCTGGCACCAGCCGTCGCCGCCGGCGTGCTTCCACAGGTTGCCGGCCAGCTCGGTGGCGACCAGCGCCACGCGCCCGGCGGCCTCCTCGCCCAGGCCCAGCCGCCCGGCGAGCCGCTGTGCCTGCCGGCGCGTCTCGCCGACGGCGCTGACGTCGCCGCCCGCGACGATGACCGGCGGCGGGGTCATCGCCACTTGGTGATCGTCACCCGCGTGCCGCGGCCCGGCGCGGTGTCGACGACGAAGTCGCTGACCAGCCGGCGGGCGCCGCCCAGCCCGAGCCCCAGCCCGCCGCCGGTGGTGAAGCCGTCGCGCAGCGCCTGCTCGAGGTCGGGGATGCCCGGCCCCTGGTCGGAGAAGGTCAGCCGCAGGCCCCTGCCGCCGCCCTGCTCGACGACCTCGACGCGCATCTCGCCGCCGCCGCCGTGGACCAGCGTGTTGCGCGCCAGCTCGGAGGCCGCGGTGACGATCTTCGTCTGGTCGACCAGCCCGAAGCCGATCTCCACCGCCTGGCGGCGCACCTCCTTGCGCACGTAGACGACGTCATCCTCCTGGCGGATGACCAGCGGCTCAGGCGAGGTCGGCACCGGCGTCTTCGGCGAGCGCCCGCTCCAGCGCCCGCATGCCGCGCTCGGTGTCGAGCGCGGTGGTCACGCCGGGGAGCGGCACGCCGAGCTCGACCAGGGTGATCGCCACCGCCGGCCGCATGCCGACGACGACGGTGCGCGCGTCGAGCACCCGCGAGATCCCCGCGATGTCGCCGATCACCCGGCCGATGAACGAGTCGACGATCTCGAGCGCCGAGATGTCGATCAGCACGCCGCGGGCGCGGTGGCGGACGATCGCCTGCGCCAGGTCGTCCTGGAGCGCCAGCGCCAGCCGGTCGTGCATGTCGACCTGGATGGTCACCAGGAGGAACCGCCCCATGCGGAGGATCGGGATGCGCTGCACCGGCGCTCCTCAGCCCTCGGCGGGGCGGACGACGTGCCCCAGGCGGCGGAGCGCGAAGCGGATGGCGTCGGCCAGCGTCGCCTTGGTGGTGACGTCGGTCAGCTCGATGCCGAGGTGGACGATGGTCTGCGCGATCTGCGGCCGGATGCCGCTGATCACGCACTCGGCGCCCATCAGCCGCGCCGCCGACACCGTCTTGATCAGGTGCTGGGCGACCAGCGTGTCGACGGTCGGCACGCCGGTGATGTCGATGATCGCCAGCGACGCCTCGTCGTCGACGATCGCCTCGAGCAGCTTCTCCATCACCACCTGCGTGCGCTCGGAGTCGAGGGTGCCGATCAGCGGCACGCCGACCACGCCGTCCCAGAGCTGCACCACCGGCGTCGACAGCTCGAGGAGCTCCGACTGCTGGCGGCGGATGATCTCCTCGCGGCTGCGCTGGAACACCTCGGTGGTGTAGAGACCGAGCCGATCGAGCACCCGCGTCGCCTGCCACAGCGGGTCGACGGCGTCGTCCCCGGCGGCGCGGCGGCGCTCGAACAGCGCGAAGAGCGGCTGCTTGAGCGAGAAGACGAAGGTCGCCGTCTGGGTCGGCGTGAAGCCCAGGCGCGCCCGCTCGCGGGAGAGCTCCTCGAGCACCCCGCGGGTGTCGCTCCACGCCTCGTCGGAGAGGTCGTCGGGCGCGCCGCGCTCGAGCGCCTCGCGCAGCGCGCGCAGGAACTCCGCCGACTGCCGCCGGAGGTCCGGCTCGGAGATCAGGTCCCGGCGCAGCGTCGTCGCCGCGAGCTGCTCGCGCATCCAGTCGTCGAGCAACGCCTCCTCGTCGCCCGCGATCAGCGAGCCCAGGTCGGCCATCTCTGCCATCACGCTCCCTCCTCCGGCGCTCGCACCGGCGCTATCGCGACGCCCGCCGCAGCGAGAAGCACAGCTCGGCGCCGCCCTCCGGACGCGTGCGGGCGGCGATCTGCCCGCCGTGGGCCTCGACGATGCCGCGGGCGATCGCCAGACCCAGCCCGGCGCCAGTGTGCGACGCCCGCTTCGCCTGCCAATAGCGGTCGAAGACGTGCGGCAGGATCTCGGGCTCGATGCCGGGACCGGTGTCGCGGACGTGGAACCACACCACCTCGTCGCGCGGCTGCAAACCGAGCGCCACACCGCCGCCGCGGGGGGTGAACGACAGCGCGTTCGACAGCAGGTTGCCGAAGACGCGGAGCACCGCCTCGCGGTCGGCCTCCACCTCGACCCCGACCTCCGGCGCCGGGTCGACGGTCAGCGCCACCTCCTTCTGCTCGGCCTGGGGGAGGGCCAGGCGGCACGCCTCCTCGACGAGACCGGCGGCGGCGATCGGCCGCGGCCGGACGGAGAAGCGGCCGGCCTCGATGCGGCTGGCGTCGAGGAGGTCCTGGAGCAGGCTCTCCATCTGCCCGATCGCCCGGTCGAGCCGCGCCAGTTGCTCGCCGCGCTTCGCCTCGGGCAGCCCCGGCAGGGCGAGCACCTGCGAGGCGAAGCGGATGGTCTGCAGCGGGTTGCGCAGGTCGTGCGAGACGATCGCCACCACGTCCTCGCGCTCGCGGCGCGCCCGCTCGGCGACGGCGTAGAGGCGGGCCGACGAAACCGCCAGCGCGGCGAGCTTGCCGAGCTCGCGCATCAGCCGCAGCTCGTCGCGGCCGAAGCGCTGCCCGGAGTGCGAGGTGCCGACGACGAGGAGACCGAAGGCGGCGCCGGCGCTGCGCAGGGCCACCGCCAGCGCCGACAGCGGCGCCAGCGCCGCCGCCCGCCCGGCGTCGCCGGCGGCGGCCCGGAGCTCGTCCTCGGCGAGCACGATCGGCGCGTCGCGGGCCAGCCAGTCGCGCCGGAGGCCGATGTCGGCGGGCAACGGGAAGTCGCCCAGCTCGTCGAGCAGCCGCTCGCCGGCCGGATCGACGTGGCGGGCGCCGGCGGGCTCCAGACCGCCGTCGGGGCGGACGAGGTGGAGCACCGCCCAGTCGCCGACGTAGGGCACCAGCGCGGCGAGCACCGCGCCGACCGTCCCTGTCTGGTCGAGCGACTCCGGCGCCAGCTCGACGAGCCGCGAGATCGCGATCACCCGGTGGAGCGCCGCGTCGGCCGAGCGGCGGGCGCGCTCCAGCTCGGCGACCGCGCCCCCGGTGCCGAGCGCCAGCCGCGCCACCCGGGTCAGCTCGGCGAGGGCGCCGTCCCGGGCGGCCGCCGCGGGGTCGCCGTCCTCGACGACGAGGAGCCACCGCCGCCCGGCCAGGCCGACCACCGACACCAGCGCGGTCGTCGCGGCGCCCGCGCCGCCGCCGAGCACCGTCGCCTCGTCGTCGGGATGCGCCCGCAGCAGCCGCTCGAGGAAGGGGGGCGGCAGGTCGGCGTCGCGGCGCGGCTCGGGGTGCGCCGCGACGTC
>DATABP010000805.1:0-2386 GCA_036259515.1 Thermoanaerobaculia bacterium
AGGCCGGAGTCCGTGCGGCGGAGCGCGTGGGTGCCGGGCGGCAACGGCGCGAGCGGACGGTCGAGCCGCACCGCCGCCAGCGCCGGAGCGGAGAGCGGCACGACGGCCTCGCCCGGGCGACCCTCGGCGAGCGCCCGCACCTCCTCGGCCGGCAGGTTGCTGACCGTCCACAGCGTGCCGTCCCAGACCACCTCGGCCCGGCCGCCGAAGGCGTCGACCTCGCCGCCGGCGAGCCACGGGTTGCCGGCGACCAGCCCGGCGAGCCGCGACAGCGCCGCGAACACCGGCTCGACCCGGGCGGCGACCACCACCCGCTCGCCGGTGGCGTCCGAGGCGGCGGCCAGCTCGCGCGCCGGCGGGGCCGGGAACGGCCCGAACCCCGGCAGCTCGGTCGCCGGCAGCTCGGTGCGCCGGGCCAGCGCCGCCATCCAGGCCCGCGCGCCGTCCTCGCGCCCGACGGCGCCGGCGAGCGCCGCGAGGTTCTGGTGCGGATAGGCGATCCACAGCGCCACCGGCAGCCGCTCGGTGGCGAGCAGGCGGCCGGGGAGGTCGTCGGGATCGGGCGTCGCCGCGTGCGGCCGCGGCCAGCTCCACCACAGGAGGTGGGCGACGGCGGCGAGGAGGAGCACGACCAGCGCCCCCAGCAGGACGGAGCGGCGACGGCGGCGAGGCTCGTCCCTCGCCCGAAGCGGACGGCTCGGCCGGGGCTCGCTCACCCCGCCCTCCCGAGCCGAGCCGCCCGAGCCGCGAGAGCGCCGGCGTGCTCCCACACCATCCAATGCGGGCTCAGGTCGGTGGCGCCGAGCCGGCGATAGAAGGAGCGCGCCTCCTCGTCGCCGACGTCGACGCAGATCCGCGACGCGCCCTGGTCGAGGGACCACAGCGCGACGCGACGCAGCAGCTCGGCGCCGACGCCGGCGCGCCGGCACCGCCGCACGACGTAGATCCACTGGAGCTCCCCGTCGCACCCGAGGCGACGCGTGAGGTGGCCGGCGGCGTAGCCGACCGGGTCCGCGTCCTCCTCGGCCATCCACATCACCCGCGGCGGCAGCGCTTGCCGCGGGTGATGCTCGCCCGCGAGGTACCGGAGCATGCGAGGGTCGCCGCCCGCCTCGCCCGGCCGCGGCAGGCCGACGAGCCGGGGAACGTCCGTCAGGTCCGCCGGCCGGTAACGGATCGTGGGCAGCGGGGCGGCCTGGGCGTCGTGCTCGCCCCGCGGGACGCGCTCCCGCGCGCTCACCGCCGTCCCCTCCCGGCCCGCCACCGCCCCACCTCCGCCGCACCCGGGGTCGCCGCGACCCGGTCGAGATCGAGCTCCACCGCCGCCTCCGCCAGCACCCGGAGCAGGTCGTCGTCGCGCTCGTCGAGGCCGAGGTCGGCGGCGTCGGCGGCGAGCGAGGTCAGCACCGCGGTGTAGAGGTCGTCGGGCGGCCAGGGGGCGAGCGGCGGCACCCGCGGCGCCGGCGGAGCGGGCGAGGCGACGGCGGCGGCGAGGGCCTCGGCGTAGGCCGCCGCCGAGCCGGGCAGGGAGTGACGCTCCGCCATGTGCCGCCGCGCGGCGTCGCCCATCGCGCGGGCCAGCTCCGGGTCCGCGGCGAGCGCCTCCAGCCAGGCGGCGAGGACGTCGACCTCGCGCTCGTCGGGCGGCAGCTTGGCGGCGCAGCCGTCCGGGACCTCGGCGAAGGCGCCGCCGTCGGTGACCACCAGCGGCTTGCCGAGGCCGAGGAGGCGGATCACCGTGCCGGAGGTCTCGCCGCCCGACGGGTGGCGGAGGTTGACGGCCACGTCGACGGCGCGCATCCAGTCGAGGAAGCGGCCGAGGTCGTCGACGCGGCCGACGACGGTCACCGCGCCGGCCGCCGGCCCGAGCCCGCCGAGCAGCCGGTCGAGGTCGACCCGCCGGTCGACCGCCCCGACCACCGCCAGCCGCGCCTCGGGCCGCGCGGCGGCGAGGCGGGCGAAGGCGGCGAGCAGCACGTCGAGCCGCTTGGGCGGCGTCTGGAGGCCGAAGGTGCCGACCAGGAAGAGGTCGTCGGCGAGCCCCAGCCGGCGGCGTGCGGCCGAGCGCTCGGCGTCGCGGTCGGCGGCCGGCTCGACGGCGACGTGGTGCGGCACCACCGTCACCCGCGCCCCCGGCCGGCTGGCGAGCACCCGGCGGCGCGCCGTCTCGCTGTGGACGATCACCCCGAGCGCGGCGTCGACCGCCGGCTCGAAGAGCGGCCAGGCGAAGGGGTCGAGCGGCACGCCGCTGTCGATCGCCCGCCGCGCCAGCGCCGCCCCGAGCTCGCCGTAGGCGCCGCGCATCGCCTCGACGTAGCCGGCGCGGTCGCCCGCGGCGAGCGTCATCTCGCGCACCATGTGGTGGAGGACGTACTCGTGGAGGACG
>DATABP010000806.1:0-4015 GCA_036259515.1 Thermoanaerobaculia bacterium
CGTCCTGCCCCCCGACGCCCCCGCCCCCCGCCCCGTAGCACCCGCCGGAGGCCGAGCCAACGCCGGCCGGCCCCGGCCGGCGGCTCCCGAGCCGCCTCGACCGACCAGGAAGGGAGGCGAGCGATGACGACCACTGCGATGGCGAGGCGGCAGCGGGACGGCGGGACGCTGGCGGCGGCGGCGCGGGAGCACGCCGCCGAGGCGGCGGCGCGCCTCGAGCCGCTGCTGGCGCGGGCGGCGGCGGGCGGCGGGGGCTTCGGCCTCCGCCGGCTGCAGGAGGCGCTCGGGCTGCTGGTCGAGGATGCGCGGCGGGCGCTCGAGGCGGCGGACGACGCGCACCTGGAGGAGGAGCGGGACGGCCTCGACCCGCGCGAGCGGCGCGACCGTGCCGCCGGGGAGCTGCACCGGCGCCTGGTCGCGGTCCGTGGCGCGTGCGAGAGCGTCTACGGCCCCGGTGGCGCGAGGCGCTTCCTCGGGCTCCGCGGCCGCACCGCGCGCCGTGCGGAGGAGCTGCGTCTCCAGGCGCGCCGCGTGGTCCGGCGCCTGCGCGACGCCGAGCGGCCGCTCCCCTCGCCGGCCGGGCTCGCCCTGCGGCCAGACCCAGAGGCGTGGGCGGCGGGCCTGGAGGCGCCGCTCGCGGACCTGGAGGCGGCGCTCCGCCGGGTCCATCTCGACCGCCGGGCGCGCGAGGCGACGCTCGTCGCCAAGCACGAGGCCGTTCGCCGCTTCGACCGCACGCTGTCCGCCGTCACCGGGCTCCTGGCCGCCTTCTACCGTCTCGCCGAGCTCGACGAGTACGAGGAGCGCCTGCGCCCGAGGCGCGGGCGGCCCCGGAAGGTGCCGAACGCGGCTCCGGAAGGCGGCGGAGGCGAACGTGGTGGCCCCGGCGGCGGCGGAGGAGCGGTCCGTCTCGCCGGAAGTGCCCACGTCGGCAGCGGAGAACCCGGCGTTCTCGCCGCGAGAGCCGTGGCGAGCCGTGACGGACGGGTTCCCGGCCGTCCTCGCGCCGCCCGCCGGCGTGGCCGGCTGCTCCGAGGATTCGGCGGCGCCTCCGACCACCGCGGCCGGCGCCTCGAACGATTTTTCCGACGGGTCGACCCTGGTGGCTCACCGCTCGGCCGGCTTTTTCGCGCCGTCGGCCACCCCCGCGAACGTCGGGCCGCCCGCGCCGCCCTCGCCGAGAGGGACCGCCAGGGAAGCTCGCAGCCGCCGCCGCAGCCCCGGATCGCGTCGCCCTGGAGCCCCCTCACGCCGCCGCCTCCACCACCCCCGCCCGCTTGTACCGCATCACCACCAGCGTCCGATCGTCGTCCGGCCGCTCCCCCGCGGTGTGCCGGTGGACCGCCGCCACCAGGGCGTCGCGCACCGCCGTCGCGGTCGGGCCGGCGATCTCGCCGTCCACCGGCGGCGGGGCCGCCAGCGCCGCCGCCGCCAGCGCCTGCTCCACTCCCTCGTAGCCGAACGGCTCGGAGTCGGCGTCGCGGGCCTCGATGAAGCCGTCGGAGAGCCACACCACCACGTCGCCGGGCTCGAGGGTCAGGCGCTCGCTGCCGTAGGTCTTGCCCAGGCCGCCCAGCGGCGAGCCGGGGAGCATCACCTCGCGCACGCCGCCCCGGCGCACCACGTAGGTCGGCGGGTGGCCGGCGTTGGTCAGCTCGAGGGTGTCGGCGGCGAAGTCGATCACCCCGAAGGTGGCGGTGACGAAGAAGCGGCCGGGGTGGTCGAGGCGCACCACGGCGTCGAGGCGGGCGAGGATCTCGTCGGCCGGCATCTGCTGGCCGGCGAGGATGTTGAGGGCCGACTTGAGCATCGCCATGCGGAGGCCGGTGGGGAGGCCGTGGCCGGAGACGTCGGCGATGATCACCGCCAGCCGGTCCTCGGACAGGCGCAGGATGTCGAAGTAGTCGCCGCCGATCGCCGCCGAGGGCTCGAAGAGGGTGGCGAACTCGACGCCGTCGCCGGCCGGCAGGTCCGAGGGGATGAGGCTCTTCTGGAGGTCGCGGGCGATCGCCAGCTCCTTCTCCAGGATCTCCTTCTGGGTGGCGGTGGCGACGAGCTGCTCGAGGTTCTCGGCCATCAGGTTGAACGAGCGCTGGAGCTCGCCCACCTGGTCGCGGCGGCGCACCGGGATGCGCACCGAGAAGTCGCCGGCGCGCACCGCCTCGGTGGCCGACGACATCCGGTTCACCGCCCGCGACAGCGCGTAGATCATCACCCCGGCCATGATCGCCGCCGCGGCGTAGACGTCGAAGAGCAGGAAGGCGAAGAAGAGGAGGGCGCTCCACACGCCGACGTCGAACTCCGCCGAGCCGGAGAAGAGGTGCCGCGGCACGGTCGCCGGCGGCGCGTTCAGGGTGACGAGGAAGCTCGCGCCCAGCTCCTCTCCGGTGGCGAGCTCGAGGAGCGGCCCCGGCACCTCGCTCCACCACAGGATCGGGCGGTCCCACTGGCGGGAGAGCCAGGAGTCGTCGGGGCCGCTCGCGGCGCGCGCCGAGAAGAAGGCCTCCGGGCTCTGCGCGCTGCGCGGGCCGCCGCCCGACACCGCGATGTTCCGCCCCATCACCTGCACGTTGACGCGGTCGGCCGACTCGGGATCGGAAGGGCCGAGGACGCGCACCCAGGTGTCGGTGCGCCGCGACAGCTCGAGGGAGAAGTCCCCGGCGTAGACGGCCAGCGCGCCGCGGGCGGCGTCGCCGGCGGCGGCGGCGACGGTGGGCTGGCGCTCGACGAGCGCGAAGTAGGCGACGCGGCCGGCGGCGTCGGGGTCGCCGGGCACCCACGACGGCCAGGACTCCGGCAGCCGCGGATCGCCCTCCACCCGCCGGCCGTCGCGGTAGACCGCCACCGCCACCGGGTCGATCTCCTCGCCCGCCGCCCCCCCGGACGCCGCCGCGCCGCCGGTGGCGAGCGCCGCCTCCGCCCGCGCGTCGAGGTCGCCGGCCACGCCGCGCACCGCGTCGCGGTAGAGGTGGCCGAGGAAGTAGCCGGCGAGGATGTAGGTCGCCGCCGAGAGCAGCATCACCACCAGCGGGATCGGCAGCACGCCGATCAGGAAGTAGGAGAACGCCAGCCGCCGCCCCACCCGCCAGAGGAACCCCTGGTAGATCCGCCACGCCCCCCACAGCGCGAGGATCAGCAGCGACGAGAACAGGAAGACCGCGGCGAGGACCGACACCACCGGCACGTCGGCCGTCGCCATCCAGTAGAGGCCGGCGACCAGGGCGACGAGGAGGAGGGGGAGTCGGAGGCGTTTCACGGTGGCGGCCGGGGCGTGGCGGAGCGCCCGCCGCTCCTTCTACGACGTCCGGCGCGGCGTGTTCCGCCGGCGCGGCGGCGCTCCACGGTGCGGCCGGGCAGCGTATCAGCGGCGCGGGCCGGCGCGTGGCGCCCTCGCCGGCCGCCGCCGTAGAATGACGCCGCCGCGTGCGCGCGCGCCGCCGCCGCGCCCAGCCGCCATCCGATCCCTACCGCGAGGAGAGAGCCTTGTCCCGCATCCCGCGTCACCTCGAGCACCTGAAGACCGGTTTCACCGCCGAGGCGGTGTCCGCCGCCCGCTTCCGCGCCTACGCCGCGCGCGCCGAGGCCGAGGGGCTGCCCAACCTGGCGGCGCACCTGCGGCGGCTGGCGGCGGAGAAGGACCGGCTGGCGGCGATCCAGCTCGAGTCCTCCGGCCAGATCCACGGCGCCGGCGCCGACCTCGCCACCGCCATCCAGAACGAGCGCTACGAGAACGACGTCCTCTACCCGAAGATGCTGCGCGAGGTCGACGGCGAGACCGCCGACACCTTGCTCGCCGTGATCGCCGCCCAGAAGGAGCACCTGCGCCGCCTCGACGAGCTGCGCGCCCGCTACCAGGCGGCGAAGGGCGACGTCGAGCTGCCGGCCGAGGTCGACGCCGGCGTCCACGGCACGCAGGCGGGGTAGGGCGGCCGCTCACCGCCTGCGGGCGACGAAGTACTCCCAGGGCACCTCGACCGGCTGCTGCGGGTCGACCGCCGCGCGCGCCGCGGCGACG
>DATABP010000807.1:0-1741 GCA_036259515.1 Thermoanaerobaculia bacterium
GGATGAGGGGGATCGGCGTCGCTCCCGCGAAGCCGGCCGCGCGGGCGTAACATCGCCGCGATGCCCTCCGCCGCCCCCGCCGAGCCGCCCCGCCTCGTCGTCCTCGGCTCCGGCTTCGCCGGCTACTCGCTGGTCAGCCGGCTGCCCAGGCGCCTGTTCCGGGTGGCGATGGTCAGCCCGACGAACCACTTCCTCTTCACGCCGCTCCTGCCGTCGTCGGCGGTGGGGACGGTCGAGCTGAGGAGCATCCTCGAGCCGGTGCGCCGGCGGCGGCCGTGGGTGCGGCTCTACGAGGGGACGGCGGAGGCGATCGACTTCGAGGCGCGGCGGGTCGACTGCCGCTCGGCGGTGTCGTCGGAGTCGTTCTCGCTCCCCTACGACCGGCTGGTGATCGCCGTCGGCGCGGCGGTGGCCGACTACGGTGTGCCCGGCGTCGCCGAGCACGCGCTGCGGCTCAAGTCCGCGGCCGACGCCCGCGCCCTCCGCCACCGCGTGCTCGCCCAATACGCCGCCGCCGAGGTCCCCGGCCTCGCCGCGGAGGAGGTCGACCGCCGGCTGACCTTCGTCGTCTGCGGCGGCGGCGCCACCGGCGTCGAGGCGGCGGCGGAGCTCGACGACCTCCTCGACGGCGAGATGCGCCGCCTCCACCCGGAGCTCGCCGGCCGCGCCAGGGTGGTGCTGGTCGAGGCGCTGGAGCGCCTGCTCGGCGGCTTCGACGAGGCGCTCTCCACCTACACCCGCGAGCACTTCGCCCGCTCGGGCATCGCCGTCGAGACCGGCACCAGGGGGACGGCCGTCGAGGCCGGCGCGGTCCGCCTCGAGAGCGGCGCGACGATCCCCTGCGGCGCGGTGATCTGGACCGGCGGCAACGCCGCGCTGCCGCTGGTCGCCGGCCTCGGACTGCCGCTCGAGCGGGGGCGGATCGTCGTCGACGAGCGGCTGCGCGTGCCCGACGCCCCGGGCGTGTGGGCGGCCGGCGACTGCGCCGCCACCGCCGGCGCGCCGATGCCCGCCACCGCGCAGATCGCCCAGCAGCAGGGCAAGTACCTCGCCGCCGCCTTCCGCCGCGAGCTCGCGGGCGGCGTGCCGCCGCCCTTCTCCGGTAAGTCGATGGGGATGCTCGCCTACGTCGGCGGCGGCGTGGCGCTCGCCGACCTGCCGCGGGTGACCTGGAGCGGGCGCGGCGCGTGGCTCTTCTGGCGCTCCGTCTACCTCACCCGCCTGGTCAGCCTGGCGAACAAGGTCAAGGTGCTGTTCGACTGGGCGAAGGCGTCCCTCTTCGGCCGCGACGCCAGCCGCTTCTGAGCCGCCGCGGCGGCCGTCGCCGTCCCGTCACCCGGCCGCCGCGCCGATGGCATCGCGAGTGCAGATCATGGGATCGAGCCAGCCGGCGATCACCGCCGTCGAGTTCCGGCCGGCCCGGACGACACCACGAAAGGAGCACTCGATGGGCGACCTGATCCGGCACCAGCGCCTCGCCACCCCCGCCGCCCCGCGCTCGCTCGCCGAGAAGCGCAGCCAGCTCGAGGAGCTCCGGGCGCAGGCGATGTTCAGCGACAGCGATCTCATCTCGCGCCGCATCCGCGACCTCGAGGCGCAGATCGAGCAGGAGACCCGCCGCCGCGCGGCCGAGCCGCCACCGTTCGCCGAGCGCCACCACCCGGCGCTCCGCGCCGCGCAGGCGCTGCGCTCGGCGAACGGTGGCGGCTCGGCCGCGCGGCGGCGGGTCTCCTGCTCGATC
>DATABP010000808.1:0-2571 GCA_036259515.1 Thermoanaerobaculia bacterium
GGCGCGCGACCAGCTCCTGCTGGCGCTCTCGATCACCTCCGAGAAGCTGTCGACCGTCACCCGCACGTTGAGCGCCGCCGAGCCGTCGGCGGCGCAGGACCCCGAACCGGGAGGAACCCGATGACGCACCCCGCGCGCCGCACCCGCTCTCTCGGCTGGCTGGCCGCAGTCCTGCTGGCCGCCGTTCCCGCCGCCGTTCCCGCTGCCGTCGCCGCCGCCCAGCCGTCCTCCGCGGCGCCGCTGCGCCTGGCCGCGCTCCAGGCGCTCGAGTCGAACGCCGACGAGGTCGTCGAGGTGGCGCTCGACGGCGAGCTCCTCCGGCTCGCGTCGGGGCTGGTGGCGGCGGGCGACGACACCGGCGCCGACCCCGAGGTCCACGCCCTCCTCGGCCAGCTCCGCGGCGTCTACGTCAACAGCTACCTCTTCGACGCCGAGGGCGCCTACGACCGCGGCATCCTCGGGCGCCTGCGCGGCGATCTCGGGGCGGGCTGGCAGCGGATGGTCAACGTGCGCAGCCGCGACCGCGAGAACGTGGAGGTGTGGGTGCGCCCCGCGGGCGGGCGCTTCGACGGGCTGGTGGTGCTGGCGGCCGAGCCCCGCGAGCTGACGGTGGTGCAGCTCGTCGGCCCGGTCGACCTCGACACCCTGGCGGGGCTCGAGGGCCAGCTCGGGGTGCCGCGCCTCGGTCTCGCGGCGGACGGCGGGAAGGCGGAGCGGTGAGGCCGCCGCGCCTGACCGTCGCGCTGCTCGCGGCGGGGCTCGCCGCCGGCTGCGCCAGCTCCGCCTATCGGTCGACGGTGCGCGAGATCGACCGGCTGCCGCAGGCGGAGCGGGTGAGGGTGCCGTTCCTCGGCGTGGCGCGCGTCGCCTCCAACCTCGCCGGCGGCCCCGAGGGCCTGCGGCTGGCGATCTTCGAGACCTCGCCCGCCGCGGCCGCGCCGGTCGGCGACGTCCTCGCCCGCCACGCCGGCCGCGGCTGGCAGCGGCTGCTGCGGGCGCGGAGCGACGGCGAGGACGTGGTCATCCTCGCCCGCCCGGAGGGCGATCGCCTGCGCCTCCTCCTCGTCGTCCAGGAGCCGCGCGAGGTGGTGGTGCTCGAGGTCGCGATCGAACCCGAGGAGCTCCTCGCCACGATCGACGACCGCGGCGCGCGCTTCCGTTAGCCCGAAGAGCTGGACGCTCTCCCCAGTGCCTCGCCCAGCGCGCGGTCGAAGGCGGTGACCCCGTGCTCGATCTCCGCCTCGCCGTGGGCGGTGGAGACGAAGAGCGTCTCGTACGGGGAGGGCGGCAGGTGGACGCCGTGGGCGAGGAGGCGGTGGAAGACGCGGGCGAAGAGGGCGCGGTCGGAGGCGTCGACGTCCTCCAGCCGGCGCACCGGGCGGTCGGTGAAGAAGAGGCCGAGCATCGAGCCCTGGCGCGGCACCTGGAGGAGGACGCCGTGGCGGGCGGCGGCCTCGGCGAAGCCGGCGGCCAGCGCGGCGCCGGCGGCCTCGAGCCGATCGTAGGCGGCGAAGTCGTCCTCGGCAAGCGCGGCGAGCGCCGCGCGGCCGGCGGCCACCGCCAGCGGGTTGCCGGCCAGGGTGCCCGCCTGGTAGACCGGCCCGGCCGGAGCGACGCGCTCCATCAGGTCGCGCCGGCCGCCGAAGGCGCCGGTCGGCAGCCCGCCGCCGATCACCTTGCCGAACGTCGAGAGGTCCGGCCGCACCCCGTAGAGCTCCTGCGCCCCGCCCCAAGCGACCCGGAAGCCGGTCATCACCTCGTCGAGGACGAGGAGCGCCCCGTGCCGGTCGCACAGCGCGCGGAGGCCGGCGAGGAAGCCCGGCTCCGGCGGCACCAGGCCCATGTTGCCGGCGATCGGCTCGATGAAGACGGCGGCGATCTCCTCGCCCCGGGCGGCGAAGTGGGCCTCGACGGCGGGCAGGTCGTTGTAGGGGGCGACGAGGGTGGCGGCGGTGACCGCCGCCGGCACGCCGGGCGAGGACGGCACGCCGATCGTCGCCGCGCCCGAGCCGGCGGCGACCAGGAAGGAGTCGGCGTGGCCGTGGTAGCAGCCGGCGAACTTCACCACCAGCTCGCGCCCGGTCGCCGCCCGCGCCAGCCGCAGGGCCGACATCGTCGCCTCGGTGCCGCTGGTCACCAGCCGCACCATCTCGACCGACGGCACGGCGGCGACGACCGTCTCGGCGAGCTCGACCTCGGCCACGGTGGGGGCGCCGAACGCGGTGCCGCGGGCGAGCGCCTCGCGCACCGCCGCCTCGACCGCCGGGTGGCGGTGGCCGAGGACGTGGGGGCCGTAGCCTCCGACGAGGTCGAGGTAGCGCCGGCCGTCCTCGCCGAAGAGCCACGCGCCCTGGGCGGCGCGAATGAACACCGGGGTTCCGCCGACGCCGTGGAAGGCGCGGACGGGGGAGTTGACGCCGCCGGGGATCACCCGCTCGCCGCGAGTCAGGCGCTCGGCGTCGGCGCCCTCGGCGTGGCCGCCGCGGCCGAGATCGTCGGTTCGGGCGGCGCTCGCAGCGGCGTGGGAGCCGGTCGCCACGTCGCCGCCGTCGGAGCGGCCGGCCTCCGTGC
>DATABP010000809.1:0-6092 GCA_036259515.1 Thermoanaerobaculia bacterium
GCCGCGTCGGCCTCGGGCTCGAGCGGCGCCACGTGCCGGCTCTCCCACAGCTCGAGGAAGTAGCGCCGCGCGTCGGCGGCGACCTCGCCCTCCACCTCCACGTCGGCGTCGACGTAGTCGCGGCGGGTGAGCTGGCGGCCGAGACCGAAGTACGGGCTCTCGACGTTGCGCCCGCCGGCGATCAGCACGCGGCCGTCGACGACCAGCAGCTTGTCGTGCAGCCGCCGCGTCACCCAGCCGGGCCGGCGCCAGCGGAAGGGGTGGTAGTGGCGGATCTCCACCCCCTCGTCGAGCAGGTGGGCGGCCACCGGCGGCGGCATCCTGTTCCACTGCGCGTCGACCAGGAGCCGGACGTCGAGGCCGCGGCGGGCGGCGTCGCGCAGGAGCGACAGCGCGGTGAGCGACAGCGGCTCGTGGCCGACGATGAAGGTCGAGGCGAGCACCTCGCGCTCCGCGCCGAGCACCGCCGCCACCCGCGCCGCCGCCGCCTCGTCGGCCTCGAGCAGGAGACGGGCGGAGGCGGGCTCGCCGGCGGCCGCGGCGGAGAGCAGGACGCCGGCGGCGACGAGGAGCGCCAGGAACCGGGTGGCGGGCCGGCGTACCGACGTGGCGGCAGAGGCCCTCACTCGACCTCGTCCGTCCCGCCGCGGCCCCGCCGCCCGAGGAGCGCCGCCGCGCCGAGGACGCCCGAGACCAGCGAGGCGGCGAGGATGCCGACCTTGGCGGCGTCGAGGAGCGCCGGATCGGGGAAGGCGAGGCCGGCGATGAAGAGCGACATCGTGAAGCCGATGCCGCAGAGCAGGCTCACTCCCCAGAGCTGGCGCCACGAGACGCCGCCCGGCAGCGCCGCCACGCCGCTCCGCACCGCCAGCCAGGCGGCGGCGAAGACCCCCGCCTGCTTGCCGAGGAAGAGCCCGAGCACGATGCCCAGCGCCACCGGGCTGCCGAGGGTGGCGGCCAGCCCGCCCTCCACCGCCACGCCGGCGTTGGCCAGCGCGAAGAGCGGCATGACGAAGAAGGCCACCCACGGGTGGAGCGCGTGCTCGAGGCGCCCGAGCGGCGTGCCGACGTTCTCCGCCGCCTTGTCGAGCGCGTGCAGCGCGTCGCGCTGATCCGCCGTCGGCTCGGCCTGCCCGGGGCGCAGGTCCTCGCGGATCTCGGCGAGCAGCCCCTCGGCGCGGAGCAGGAACTCCGGCGCGTCGATCCGGCGGCGCGCCGGGATGGTCATCGCGCCAAGGACGCCGGCGATGGTCGCGTGCACGCCGGACTCGAGGAACGCCAGCCACAGGCAGACGCCGAGGAGGGCGTACGGCCAGGTGCGGCGCACGCCGGCGCGGTTGAGCAGCACCATCGCCAGGAGGAAGGCGGCGCCCAACCCGAGGAGGCCGATCGACAGCCCCTCGGTATAGAACAGGGCGATCACCAGCACCGCGCCCAGGTCGTCGACGATCGCCACCGCGGTGACGAACACCTTGAGCGCCAGCGGCACGCGGCGGCCGAGGATCGCCAGGACGCCGAGCGCGAAGGCGATGTCGGTGGCCATCGGCACCCCCCAGCCCGCCGCCCCGGGGCCGCCGGCGTTGACCGCGGCGTAGATCGCCGCCGGCACCGCCATGCCGCCGACCGCCGCCGCCACCGACAGCGCCGCCCTCTTCGGCGCCGCCAGCTCGCCGACCAGCACCTCGCGCTTGATCTCCAACCCCACGACGAAGAAGAAGACCGCCATCAGCCCGTCGTTGATCCAGAGAAGGAGCGGCTTCTCGACGACGAGCGCGCCCAGCCCGGCGGTGCCGACCGTCCGCCAGAGATCGAAGTAGCGGTCCGCCCACGGCGAGTTGGCCCACGCCAGCGCGGCCGTGGCGGCGGCGAGGAGCAGGATGCCGCTCGCCGACTGGAGCGCGAAGAAACGCTGGGAGGGGCGGATCAGGAAGCGGCTGGCGACGGAGCGCGCGGAAACGGTCTCGCTCATCGGGCTCCGATTGTAGAGGCTGGTCGGCCGGGCGGGTGCCGGGCGCTGCCGGCGCCGCCCGGCCGCGTCTTCCGGCAGGCCGGCCGAAATACATCGTCGGCGCCCCGCACCTTCGGGTGTCACACCGGCGGAGCCTCCTCCGCGTGGGAAAGGACGACGTCGTATGAGTCTCTTCGGCCGCCTCGAAGACCTGTCGTTGCCGCAGGTGCTGCAACTCCTGTCGATGAATCGGCTGTCGGGCAAGCTCTCGGTCACCCGCCAGGACGCGCGCGGCACGGTGGTGCTGCGCGACGGCAAGGTGATCTTCGCCACCACCAACACGGCGCGCGAGACGGTGGGGAGCCTCCTGCTCCTCAAGCGGCTGGTCTCCGTGTCGCGGCTCACCGAGGCGCTCGAGATCCAGGGCGCGAGCCCGCAGGAGAAGCGCCTGGGGACGATCCTCGTCGAGATGGGGGCGATCGATCCGGCGACGCTGCGCCAGGTGGTCGCGGAGCAGTTCGCCCGCGTGCTGGGCGAGCTGTTCGGTTGGCGCAGCGGCTACCTGCGCTTCCAGCACCTGGCGGTCGAGGAGCGCGGCGAGGTGGCGATCGACGCTCACGACTTCCTCTTCGAGGAGGGGATCGCCACCGACGGGCTGGTGCTGCGGGTGATGGCGGAGGCCGGCGACGAGCGCACCGAGCGGGCGGCCGGCCGCGCCTTCGACCGCCTGATCGCCGAGAGCGGCGACCCCGACGGCGCCCGCCCCGTGCGCCGCACCTCGCTCAAGGAGATCATGGCCGAGCTGCGCGCCCCGGCCTTCCCCGGCGAGGTGGGCCTCCACATCCTGCGCTTCGCGGACGGCTTCTTCCGCCGCGGCGCGCTCTTCCTCGCCACCGGCCGGCTGATCACCGGCATCGGCCAGTTCGGCTTCGACCACCTGGGCGACCGCGGCGTCCGCAAGGTGCGCGTGCCCGCCGACCAGCCGTCGGTCTTCCTCGACGTGATCGAGACCCGCGAGAGCTACGTCGGCCCGCTCGAAGAGACCTTCTGGAACGCCTACCTGGCCGGCAAGCTGTGCGGCCGCATGCCGCGCCAGGTGGCGGTGCTGCCGCTCGCCGTCGGCGACCGGGTGGAGCTCCTGCTCTACGGCGACGACGAGCCGGTGGGCGACCGCCTGCCCGACCTCGAGCCGCTCGAGGTGCTGATGATCGAGGCCGGCCTGGCGCTCGAGAAGCGGTCGCTCGAGGCGCGTCTCCGGGCGCTCGAGGGGCGCCAGACCGCAGCCGCCGCCGGCGAGGGCGCGGCGCGGCTGCTCGAGAGCGGCGTCGGCGGCGGCGACCCGTTTCCCGCCGCCTACCCGGCGTAGGGCGCCAGCCAGTCCTCGCGGGTGACGAGCCCGCGGGCCCCGTCGGCGTGGTCCTCGCCCCACGGGTCGGTGCGGCACCACTCGGCGGGCGTCGCGAGCGGGTCCGGCCCGTCCTGCGGGCGCTCGCAGACGCAGTCGTCGGGCCCCGGCCGGGGAGGGAGCGGCAGGACGACAGCGGCGCGACCCGTCGCCTTCGCAGGGGGTGAGAACACGGCATCTCCGCGGAACGGGCCGGCCGCAGGGCCTGCGAACGCCCCTCTCGCCGCCTCGACCGCGTTCTCGGGTGCCGCGGACGCTTCGTCGGCGGAGATCGACGCCTTCGCAGGGGGTGAGAACGGCTCGTTTCCCGCGCTCGTCGCCCCGCCCGTGGTACGCACGATGCAACGCCCGCCGGCGGACACGCGTGGAGGAGCCCACATCCGCATGGCGGCCGGCGAGAGACACGACGAGCTGAAGGGCGGGCCGATCACGCTCGACACGCTGCGCGCGCTCGTCGAGCGCGGCGAGGTCGACACCGTGCTCGTCGTCTTCCCCGACCTCTACGGCCGCTTCCTCGGCAAGCGGGTGGCCGGCGGCTTCTTCCTCGACGCGGTGGCCGACGGCGGCGTCCACGCCTGCAACTACCTCTTGACCGTCGACATGGAGATGGAGGTCGTCCCCGGCTACCGCTTCGCCAACTGGGAGAAGGGCTACGGCGACTGCCACCTGGTGCCCGACCTCGCCACCCTGCGCCGCCTCTCCTGGCTCGACCGCTCGGCGCAGGTGATCTGCGATCTCGAGATGGACGGCCGGCCGGTGGCGGTGGCGCCGCGGACGCTGCTGCGGCGGCAGGTCGAGCGCGCGGCCTCCGCCGGGTACCGGGCGCTGGGCGCCTCCGAGCTCGAGTACTACCTCTTCCGCGACGGCTACGACGCGGCGGCCGCCAAGGGGTTCGAGGGGCTGGAGCCGTTCGGGCGCTACCTCGAGGACTACCACATGCTCCAGGGCACGCGCACCGAGGGCTACCACGGCGCGCTGCGCCGCCACCTCGAGGCGAGCGGCATCCCGGTGGAGTCGAGCAAGGGCGAGTGGGGGCCGGGCCAGCACGAGCTCAACATCCGCTACTGCGAGGTGCTCGAGATGGCCGACCGCCACGCCCTCTACAAGCAGGCGGCGAAGGAGATCGCGCTCGCCCAGGGGCTGGCGGTGACTTTCATGGCGAAGTGGCGCTCCGACCTCGCCGGGTCGAGCATGCACCTGCACCTGTCGCTGTGGGACGCCGAGGACGGCCGTCCGCTCTTCCCCGGCGACCGCCCCCTCGCTGCCGCCGCCGAGGCCGCATCGCTCGCCGCCTCCGACACCTTCCGCTGGTTCCTCGGCGGCTGGCTGGCGCACGCGCGGGCGATCGCCCCCTTCTACGCGCCCTATCCCACCTCGTACAAGCGCTTCGTGTTCCAGTCGTGGGCGCCGACGCGGGTGGCCTGGAGCCTCGACAACCGCACCGCCGGCTTCCGGGTGGTCGGCGCGGGCCCGGCGCTGCGCATCGAGTGCCGCATGCCGGGCGCCGACGCCAACCCGTACCTCGCCTTCGCCGCCAGCCTCGCCGCCGGCCTCGACGGCATCGAGCGGCGGATCGAGCCGCCGCCGGCGTTCTCCGGCGACATGTACCGCGCCGACGAGCTGCCGCGGGTGCCGGCGAGCCTCCCCGAGGCGGTCGCCGAGATGGAGGCGAGCGCGATGCTGCGCACCGCCTTCGGCGACGAGGCGATCGAGCACTACGCGCACTTCTTCCGCACCGAGCAGGCGAAGCTGGACCGCGAGGTGACCTCCTGGGAGCGGCAGCGCTACTTCGAGCGCGCCTGAAAGCGACGACGAGCATGACGACGACGGACCGCGGGAGGCTCGCCGGCAAGGTGGCGCTGGTCACCGGCGCCGGCAGCGGCATCGGCCGCGAGGCGGCGCTCCTCTTCGCCGCCGAGGGGGCGGCGGTGGTGGCGGTCGACGTGGTCGCCGACGCCGCCTCAGACACCGCCCGCGACGTCGCCGCCGCCGGCGGCCGGGCGACCGCCGTCGCCGCGGACGTCTCGCGCGACGCCGACTGCGCCGCGATGGTCGCCGCCGCCGAGCGCGACTTCGGTCGCCTCGACGTGCTGTTCAACAACGCCGGCATCATGCACCCCGACGACGGCGACGCGGAGTCGACCAGCGAGGAGGTGTGGGAGCGCACGCTGGCGATCAACGCCAAGGGCGTCTTCCTCGGCTGCAAGCACGGCATCCCGGCGCTGCGCCGGGCGGGCGGCGGCGCGGTGATCAACACCGCCTCGTTCGTCGCCGTGCTCGGCGCCGCGACGCCGCAGGTGGCCTACACGGCGAGCAAGGGCGCGGTGCTGGCGCTCACCCGCGAGCTGGCGGTGGTCCACGCGCGCGAGGGCATCCGCGTCAACGCGCTCTGCCCCGGGCCGCTCGAGACCAAGCTGCTGATGGACTTCCTCGACACCGAGGAGAAGCGGCAGCGCCGCCTGGTCCACGTGCCGATGGGCCGCTTCGGGCTGGCCCGCGAGATGGCGCGGGCGGCGCTCTTCCTGGCCTCGGACGAGCCGTCGTACCTGACCGGCTCCACCTTCCTCGTCGACGGCGGCATCACCGCGGCGTACGTCACCCCGGAAGGGCCGCCGCGGGCGCCGGAGGGCCGATGACCGCCGAGACCGCCTCCGCCGAGGCCCCCTTCGCGGGCCTGGTCACCGCCGGCGGCCGCCACCCCGCCGCCGGCGGCCGCGAGGCCCCGGTGCACGACCCGGC
>DATABP010000810.1:0-1552 GCA_036259515.1 Thermoanaerobaculia bacterium
GGCTCTCGTCGTGGCTGCCGCGGGCGCTCGCCGACCTCGTCGCGCCGCCCTCGGTGTTCGCCGACGCGACCTCGGTGCTGGTCGCCCACGGGCTGGTCGCCGCGCAGGTCGGCGAGGGCGCCGACCTCTTCTTCGAGGCCACCTTCTCCGGCAACGGACGCACCTGCGGCACCTGCCACCCGCAGGACAACAACCAGGCGATCGACCCGGCGTTCGTCGCCTCGCTGCCGGCGAGCGACCGCCTCTTCGTCGCCAGCCTGCCGCCGTCCGAGGGCGGCGTGCCGGGGCTCGAGCGGCCGGCGCTCCTCGACCGGGAGGCGCTGGTGCTGGAGAACGTCGACGGGCTCGAGGACCCGACCGTCAAGTTCGTGATGCGCGGCGTGCCGCACTCGCTGTCGATGGCGACCTCGATCGCCCAGCCCTCCGACGGCGACCCGCTCGGCGAGCGCACCGGCTGGGGCGGCGACGCCGGCACCTTGAACGGCTTCTCGAACGGCGCCATCCGCCAGCACTTCCCGAAGTCGCTCGACCGCGTGGAGGGGGTCGACTTCCGGCTCGCCACCCAGGAGGAGCTCGACGCGATGGAGGCCTTCATGCTCGCCTCCGGCCGGCTCCAGGAGATCGACCTCACCGCCGCCAGCCTCGCCGACGCCGCGGCCGAGCGCGGCCGGCTGCTCTTCCTCGGCGCCGGCAAGTGCAACAACTGCCACCTGAACGCCGGCGCCGGCACCGCCTTCGGCAACGGCGGCAACTTCAATCTCGACACCGGCGTCGAGGAGCTGCCGCACCCCGCCCGCACCCCGGGCGACCCCGAGTTCGTCGAGCTGTTCCCGCTCGACGGCGGCTTCGGCACCCAGCCGGTCGACCTCGACGGCGACGGCCAGGTCGACTTCTTCGGCGACGGCACCTTCAACGTCACGCCGCTGATCGAGGCCGCCGACACCGCGCCGTTCTTCCACAACAACGTCGCCGACACCATCGAGGAGGCGGTCGACTTCTTCAACACCGCGGAGTTCAACGCCTCGCCGGGCGGTCAGGCGGTGGGCGGCATCAGCCTCACCCCGGTCGAGGTGGCGGAGATCGCCAGGTTCCTCCGCGTGCTCAACGCCGGCCTCTCCCTCGACGTGGCCATCCAGCGGCTCGACGCCGGGATCGCGCTCGAGAACAGCGCCGGCGGTGGCTTCGACGGCGCGGCGCCGACCCGCGACGGCGGCGAGGTCAACGGCACCCGCGCCACCGTCGACGCGCTGATGGTGCTGTCGAACGTCGAGGGCGCCGACGCGGTCGAGGTGCTCCAGCCGGTGGGCCTCCACCCGAGCGCGGTGACGCTGATCCAGAGCGCCTCCGTGAAGTGCCAGCAGGCGCTCGCCGAGGGCAGCTCCAGGACCCGCAGTCGGCTGATGCAGGGGGCGGTCGCCGACCTCCAGTCGGCACGCGGCCAGCTCGGCGCCGGCTTCGACTTCGTGGTCGGCGAGGGGAACCTGCTGTTCGGGTCCAGCGAGCCCACCATCTCGGGCCCGGTGCTCTAGCGCGACCTCCGCGCCCCGAGCGC
>DATABP010000811.1:0-7111 GCA_036259515.1 Thermoanaerobaculia bacterium
CGGCGGCCGCCGAGCGCGACGTGGTGCTGTGGGCGCGGCGCGAGGAGCTGGCGGCGCGGCTCGCCGAGGAGCGCGTCAACGCCGACTACCTCCCCGGGATCGCGCTTCCCGACCGCCTGCGGCTCACCGCCGACCTCGCCGAGCTCGCCGAGTGCGAGCTGGTGATCGTGGCCGTGCCGAGCCACGGCTTCCGCCACACCGTGCGCTCCTTCCTCGCCGTCCATCCGGGGCAGGCGCCGGTGCGGCTGATCTCGGCGGCGAAGGGGATCGAGGTCGACACCCAGGCGCGGATGAGCCAGGTCGCCTTCGAGGAGGGGATCGCCGCCGACCGCGACGTCCGGTTCGCGGTGCTCTCCGGGCCGAGCTTCGCCGTCGAGCTGGCGCGGGGGATGGCGACCGCGGTGGTGATCGCCGCCGAGGAGCCGGAGCTCGCCACCCTGGTGCAGGGCGAGCTGTCGTCCCCGGCGCTGCGCCTCTACTCGTCGGGCGACGTGGCCGGCGTCGAGCTGGGCGGCGCGGTCAAGAACGTCATCGCCATCGCCGCCGGGGTGGTCGCCGGGCTCGGGCTGGGGCACAACACGCTCGCCGCGCTGGTCACCCGCGGCCTCCACGAGATCACCCGGCTGGGGATCGCCCACGGCGGCCAGCCGCGCACCTTCGCCGGGCTCGCCGGGCTGGGCGACCTCGTCGTCACCTGCACCGGGGCGCTGTCGCGCAACCGGCGCGCCGGACTGCTCCTCGCCCAGGGGCAGACGCTCGACGAGATCACCGGCGGCACCTCGATGGTCGCCGAGGGGATCAACAGCTCGCTGGCGGTGCTGCGGCTCGCCGAGCGGCGCAAGGTCGAGATGCCGATCACCGAGCAGGTCGTGGCCACGCTCCACCGCGGCAAGAACGCCCGCGCGGCGCTGGCCGACCTGATGACCCGCGAGCTCAAGGCGGAGGCGGAGCTCTAGCCCGTGGCCGACCACCAGACCGTCCTCGTCCTCGACTTCGGCAGCCAGTTCACCCAGCTCATCGCGCGGCGGCTGCGCGAGAACCGGGTCTACTGCGAGGTCCACCCGTTCGACCTGCCGGTGGCCGAGATCGAGCGGCGCCGGCCGATCGGGCTGGTGCTCTCCGGCGGGCCACAGAGCGTCTACGAGCCGGGGGCGCCCTCGGCCGACCCGGCGCTCTTCGAGCTCGGCATTCCGACGCTCGGCATCTGCTACGGGCTCCAGGTGATGGCGCAGGTGCTGGGCGGCGCCGTCGAGCCCTCGGACCGCCGCGAGTACGGCCGCGCCGAGATCGACCTCGCCGCCGACCCCGGCCTGCTCTTCGCCGGCCTCGAGGGCCGCCAGACCGTGTGGATGAGCCACGGCGACCGCCTGCGAGAGCCGCCGCCGGGGTTCCGGGTGACCGCCTCGACCGCCAGCGCCCCGATCGTCGCCTGCGAGGACCTCACGCGGCGCCTGTGGGGCATCCAGTTCCACCCCGAGGTGTCGCACACCGTGGCCGGCGGCGAGATGCTGCGCAACTTCCTCTCCCAGGGCTGCGGCGCGCGCGGCGACTGGCGGATGGCCTCCTATCTCGACGAGGCGGTCGAGGAGGTGCGCCGGCGGGTGGGGGAGGAGCGGGTGATCTGCGGCCTCTCGGGCGGCGTCGACTCGTCGGTTGTGGCGGCGCTCCTCACCCGCGCCGTCGGCGACCGGATGACCGCGATCTTCGTCGACAACGGCGTGCTGCGGAAGAACGAGGCGGCGCAGGTGGTCCACAGCCTGGGCGACGGCCTCGGCATCCCGGTGCGCGCCGTCGACGCGCGGGAGCGGTTCTTGACCGCGCTCGCCGGCGTCGCCGACCCCGAGGCGAAGCGGAAGGCGATCGGCCGCGTGTTCATCGAGGTCTTCGAGGCGGAGGCCAGGGCGCTCGCCGGCGCCCGCTTCCTCGCCCAGGGCACGCTCTACCCGGACGTCATCGAGTCGGTGTCGGTGAAGGGCCCGTCGGCGGTGATCAAGACCCACCACAACGTCGGGGGCTTGCCCGAGCGGCTCGGCTTCGAGCTGATCGAGCCCTTGCGCTGGCTGTTCAAGGACGAGGTGCGCCAGCTCGGCCGCGAGCTGGGGCTGCCCGAGGAGCTGGTCTCCCGCCACCCGTTCCCCGGGCCGGGGCTCGCGGTGCGCATCCTCGGCGAGGTCACCGCCGAGCGGGTGGCGACGCTCCAGGCGGCGGACGCCATCTTCCTCGACGAGCTGCGCGACAGCGGCTGGTACGCCAAGACCAGCCAGGCCTTCGCGGTGCTCCTGCCGGTCAAGAGCGTCGGGGTGATGGGGGACTACCGGACCTACGAGGACGTCGTCGCGCTCCGCGCGGTGGAGACCCAGGACTTCATGACCGCCGACTGGAGCCCGCTGCCCTACGAGCTCCTCGGCCGGGTGGCGAACCGCATCGTCAACGAGGTGCGCGGCGTCAACCGCGTGGTCTACGACGTGACGAGCAAGCCCCCGGCGACCATCGAGTGGGAGTGAATCAGTAGACCTCCCACCTCCGCGGCTCGCGCCTCTCCGTGGGCCGCCCGCCGGAGAGGATGGCGAGGACGACGATCCGCCCCTGCTCGATGCGGTAGACGATGCGCAGGGTGCGGAAGAGGAACTCGCGCACCGAGTCGTCGCCCACCTCGCTGACCATGCGGCCGATGCGCGGGAAGGGCAGGGCGCGCTCGACGGTCTCGAAGATGCGGTCGGTGATGCGGTCGGCGAGCGGCTCGACGTCGCGGCCGATCCAGCCGCGCAGGGCGGCCAGGTCGTCGACGGCGGTCTGACTCCAGGCGAGCTCCATCGCTCAGCTCTTCGCCGCCCGCTTGCGGGCCTGCTGGTGGGAGACGACCTTGCCGGCCTCGGCGTCGGCCTTGCCGGCTGCCACCTTCTTGTTGACGTACAGCTCGTACATCAGGTCGTCCCAGGTGGCCTCGTCCGGCAACGCCTCGACGATGCGCATCGCTTCTTCCTTGACCGACGCCATCACTTGCTTCCCTCCTTGAATGATTGACGCCCCCGGGAGCACAGGATAGCAGAAAAATCGCCCCGGGTTGTCCCGCTTCGGCGGACTGACGGCACTCTCTATCGCCCGTCGGTGTCCCCGGCCGGCCGATCGGCGTCTGCCGCGGGGGCGTCGAGCGCGATCGGCTGGAGCTTCTCCGGGTTCTTCTTCAAGCTACGGGCCAGGCGGCGGGCGAGTTGCTCCTGGAGCAGGCGCGGCGTCTCCGCGTAGCCGGGGGTGATCGCCACCCAGCCGCCGGCGAGCATCCCGTGGCCGCCCCCCTTGCCGTTGCGGGCGACGAGCTGCCGCATGATCCGCCCGGCGTCGGCGCGGGCGTTGGTGGTGCGGATCGAGAGGTACACCCGGTCGCCGTACACCCCGGTGGCGAGCGACCAGGTCTTCCCCTCCATGCGCAGCAGGAGGTCGGCGACCTCGGGCACGATGTCCGGCTGCTCGACGACGCCCAGGTGGGTGACCACCAGCGACTCCACCGCCGACAGGTTCTCGAGCGCCGTGTGCAGGTTGCGGAAGTAGTCGACCGGCAGCCGCGACGCCTGGATCTTCGCCAGCGCCCGCTTGTCGACCAGCGGGAAGACGTGGTCGTAGAGGTCCTTGTCCGGCCCCGCCGACTCGCGCAGGAAGTCCTGCGTCTCCGAGCGGATGGCGTAGACCAGCGCGGTGGCCAGCGCCCGCGTCGGCTCCAGCCCGGCGGCGGCGAGGTACTCCCCCATCATCGTCGCCGTCGCCCCGTAGTCGGTGCGGATGTCGACGAAGCGGGCGCCGGCCGTCGTCCGCCGCCGCGGGTGGTGGTCGAACACCAGGTCGGCCGTCGTCCGCTTGGGGAGCTGGTTGTTGCCGCTCCCCGGCTGCGCGTCGACCAGCGCGAAGCGCCGGAAGTCGGAGATCGAGAGGTCGCGCAGATGGGTCAGCGGGATCTTGAGCTGCCGCACCATCTCGCGGTTCTCGGCCCGCCCGACGATCCCCCCGTAGCCGCAGGTGACGTGGCGGTGGAACCGGTGCTCGAGGACGCGGGCGAGCACGGCGGCCGAGGCCAGCGCGTCGGGGTCCGGGTTGTCGTGCGTGAGCACCAGCCACCGGCCCTCCCGCCCGCCCTCGACGACGCGGACGAGGTCGTCGAAGCGCTGGCGGGTGAGGGGGGTGATCATCGGGCGGGGATTGTAGCGGCGCCGGCCGGCGCGACCCGCGGGCGGTAGGATGCGTCGCGCGAACGCTCGACGACGTGCAATGGAAGGACCACTCGGACGGGCGCCGGCGGCGGGGCGTAGTACGCTCGCCGGCCGTGCGCGCCCTCGCCGTCGTCCTCGCCGCCTGCTTCGTCCTGCCGCTCCCGGCCTGCGGCGACGGCTCGGCGGCCTCCGGCGCGGCGGGGGAGGCGAGCGGCGCGGCGGCCGAGGTCGCCCGCTGCCACGCCGCCTGGGATCGCGTCGTCTCGGAGCGCGTTGTCCGCGGCGGGGTCGACTACGCGGCGGTGGCGGCGGACCGCGGCGACCTCGACGCCTTCCTCGCCTGCGTCCGCCGCGTCGATCCGGGGCGGCTCCCCGAGCCCGCGCGGCTCGCCTTCCTGGTCAACGCCTACAACGCGCTGGTCGTCGACGCGGTGCTGGCGCGCTACCCCGGTCTCGAGTCGGTGCGCGACGTCGACGGCTTCTTCGACGAGGAGACCCACCCGGTCGGCGGCCGCGAGCGCACCCTCGACGACCTCGAGGCCGAGGCGCGGAAGCTCGATCCGCGCGTCCACTTCGCCGTCGTCTGCGCCTCGACGAGCTGCCCGGACCTCCTCGACGGCGCCTTCACCGGCCCCGCCCTCGACCGCCAGCTCCGCCGCCAGACCGAGGCCTTCCTCGCCGACCCGACCAAGGGCCTGCGCTACGACCGCGCCGCCAACGTCCTCCACCTCTCCTCGATCTTCCAGTGGTACGCCGGCGACTTCACCGGCGGCAGCACCGTCGTCGCCTACTTCGCCCGCGGCGGCGTCCTCGACTGGGTGATCGACCACCTGGCCGACCGCCGCCTCGCCGCCGAGCTCGACGAGCGCCGGCCGTCGATCCGCTACATGGAATACGACTGGTCTCTCAACGACCGATAGGTGGAACGGCCGTCGACGACTGGGCCGGCCGCTCTACGACGGTGAGCGCGTCCGCAACGGCCGCGATCAGGCCGCCGAGGCGCGGTAGGTCTTGTAGAGCAGGCTCTCGAGATCGGTGCGCGTGCGCGCGTGCTCCAAGGTCATCGAGACGAGGTGACCCTCGACGTCGCGCTCGATGAGGGTGTCGTCGTCGAGGTCGATCGTCTCGGTGACGATCCCCTCCTTGAAGGTGATCTGAAGGGTATCGGTGTCCTCGAAGTACTCAACCCGCATCGTCACCCTCCTCGAAGCGGCGGTCGAAGAATGGCGACGGGCGGTGGCGCGTGGGGAGTCCAGACGACGGTGCCGCCGTCCCCTCAGCTCGCCTTCCGCCGCCCGCCGCCGCTCGCCTTCTTCTTCGCCCCCGGCGCCTCCTCCACCTCCGCCGTCGCCGCCCCCCGCGGCTTCCGCGACGACCGCTTCGCCGGCTTCGCGTCCTCGGTCTCGCCGAGGCTCGCCTTGAGCGCCGCCATCAGGTCGATGATCTGCGCCTTCGGGGCCTCCTCCGGCGGGGCGACGATCTCCTCGCCCTCGACCTTGCGCTGGATCAGCTCCCAGGTGCGCTTGCGCTGCTCGTCCTCGTAGCGCTCGGGGTGGAACTCGTCCTCGGCGATCTGCTCGATCAGGCGGAGGGCGAGGTCGAGCTCGTTCTTCTTCACCTGGCCCTCGCCGAGCGGCACCTCCGAGAAGGCGCGGATCTCGTCCGGGTAGCGGAGCTGCTGGAGGATCAGGCCCTCGGCGAAGGGGCGGAGCAGCACCAGGTAGTCCTTGCCGCGGGCGGCGTAGCGGGCGATCGCCGCCTGGCCGCTCTCGCGCATCGCGTCGGCGAGGAGGCGGTAGGGCTTGCCGCCGCCCTTGTCCGGGCCGAGGTAGTAGGACTTCTCGTAGTAGATGGGATCGACCTCGGTGAGCGGCACGAACTCGGTGATCGCGATGGCGTTCGTCGGCTCCGGGTTGAGCGCCTTGAGCTCCTCGTCCGAGAAGAGGACGAACTGGCCCTTGGCGAACTCGTAGCCCTTGGCGATCTCGTCGCGCTCGACGAAGGTCTCGTCGGTGGGGCAGTAGTAGCGGTACTGGAGGCGGGTGCCGCAGGTGCGGTGCATCATGTTGAAGCGCACCGCTTCCGACGAGTCGCCCGTGGAGTACATCTTGACGGGGATCGCCACCAGCCCGAAGGAGACCGTCGCCGAACCCATCGCACGTATGCTCATGATCAGGCGATACTAGCAAGAATGGCGGACAAGCGCCGAAGCGCAAAGGGAAAAGGGGAGGCGAAAGCCGCCGGCGATCTGTCCGCCTACCGCGGGAAGCGCCGCCCCGGAGCCACCCCCGAGCCGCCCGGCGACCCGGCCGCCGCCGAGCGGGCGCGGCGGGCGCGCGAGGCCGAGCGCGCCGTCTCCGGCCTTCCCAACGGCGGCCGCCCCGGCCGCTTCGTCGTGCAGCAGCACGCCGCCCGCCGCCTCCACTGGGACCTCCGGCTCGAGGTCGACGGCGTGCTGCGCTCGTGGGCGGTGCCGCGCGGCCCGTCGCTCGACCCGGCGGAGAAGCGGCTCGCCGTCCAGACCGAGGACCACCCGCTCGAGTACTTCGACTTCGAGGGCGTCATCCCGTCCGGCAACTACGGCGCCGGGTCGATGATCGTCTGGGACCGTGGCCTGTGGCGTCCGCTGCCCGACCCCGACGGCGGGACGCCCGAGACCGGCAAGTACCTCTTCGACCTCGAGGGGTACAAGCTGCGCGGGCGCTGGACGCTGGTGCGCACGAAGAAGCGCGGCGAGACCGAGCCGTCGAAGGAGTGGCTGCTGATCAAGAAGCCGGACGGCGCCGCCTCCGGCGCCGACGCGCTCGCGCTGCCGCCCGGCTCGGTGCTCTCCGGGCTGACGGTGGAGGAGCTCGCCGCCGGCTCCGGCCGCGCCGAGGAACTCGCCCGCGACCTCGCCGCCGCCGGCG
>DATABP010000812.1:0-2780 GCA_036259515.1 Thermoanaerobaculia bacterium
CCGGCGTGCTGCGGCCGGTGGAGGACTGACCGGTGGCGCGCTTCCTCGGCAGGTTCGGCTGGAGCCGGCGCGACGAGAGCGATCTCGACGAGGAGATGCGGCTGCACCTCGACCTCGAGGTCGAGCGGCTGGTCGACGCGGGTCTCGATCCCGCCGCCGCCCGGCGCCAGGCGCGGCGGCGTTTCGGCAACCTGGCGCTCGCCGCGGAGGACAGCCGTGAGGTCTGGGGCCTCCCGCCGGTGGACACCTGGCTCCGCGACGTCGCGATCGCCCTCCGCTCCTTCCGGCGCAGCCCGCTCCTGAGCGTGGTGGCGGTGTCGACCCTGGCGCTCGGCCTCGGCGCCACCGGCTCGGCCTTCGTCCTGCTCGACAGCCTCGTCCTCCGCCCCCTCCCGGTCGAGCGGCCCGACGAGCTCGTCCTCCTGCGCTGGACCGCGCCCGAGTTCCCCGCGGCGTCGCTCTCCGGCTGGGTCGACCGCGACGAGTCGGGAACCCAGTGGGTGAGCAGCGCGCTCCCCGAGCCCGGCGTCCGTGCGCTCGCCGCCAGCCGCACCCTCGCCGCGCTCGCCGCGTTCGCCGAGCTCGACGGCCTCAACGTGGCCGTCGCCGGCGAGGCGGAGCGGCACACCGCCCAGGCCGTCTCCGGCGGCTACTTCCGGATGCTCGGCGTCGACAGCCAGGCCGGACGGCTGCTGTCGGCGTCGGACGACCGCCCCGGATCGGCCGCCGCGGTGGTGCTCGACCACGCGTACTGGCAGAGCCGCTTCGCCGGCGACCGCCGCGTCGTCGGTCGCACGCTGCGGATCAACGGCCACCCGTTCACCGTCGTCGGCGTCGCCGAGGCCGGCTTCTCCGGCACGCTCCAGGCCGGCACGCGCCCCGCGCTCTACCTGCCGATCGCGGCCCAGCCCCTGGTCGGCGCCGGCACCGACAACCTCGGCGACGACGGCGTCTGGTGGCTGCACGTCCTCGGCCGGCGCCGCCCGGGCGTCTCGCTGCCGGCGGTCGACGCCGAGGTCCGCTCGCTCTTCGCCGGCTACCTCGCCGCCGTGCCGCCGCCCGCGGGCGAGGAGCGCGTGCCGGTCCGTCTCGCCGCCGAGCCCGGAGCCCACGGCCTGGTCGAAGCGCGCCGCACGCTGCTGCGGCCTCTCCTCCTGCTCCAGGCGCTCCTCGCGCTCGTCCTCGTCATCGCCTGCGCCAACGTCGGCAACCTCCTCCTCGCCCGCGCCGTCGCGCGGCGCCACGAGATGGCGACCCGGCTGTCGCTCGGCGCCGCGCGGCCCCGGCTCGTCCGCCAGCTCCTCACCGAGAGCGTCACCCTGACGCTCGCCGGGGGCGCGACCGGCGCGGCGCTCCTCCTCTGGCTGCCGCCGGTGCTCGCCGCGACGCTGCCCCAGCTCGCCGGAGCGTCCGTCCCCGCCGGCGGGCTGCCCGCCTCCCGCGGCGTGGCGGTCGTCCTCGCCACCGCGGTCGTCTGCGGCCTCGTGCTCGGGCTGGTGCCGGCGCTGCGGGCGACGCGCACCGGCCTCGGGCCGCTCCTCGGCGAGCGCGGGCCGGCTCCCCGCTCCGGGAGGATCGGCCGCGGGCTGGTCGTCGCCCAGATCGGGCTCTCGCTCCTCGTCGTCGCCGCCGCGGCGCTCCTCGGCCGGTCGCTCTGGAACCTCGAGCGGGCGGACGTCGGCTTCCAGAGCGAGGGCATCCTGCTCCTCGAGGTCGACGCCGCCACCGCCGGCTACGAGGGAGAGCGGCGGCTGCGGCTGTACGACCGCGCCCTCGACGACCTCCGCACCCTCGCCGGCGCCCGCGCCGTGGCCCTCTCGCGGCACGCCCTCCTCGGCGGCCGCGCCGCCGTCAGCCCGCTCTACCACTTCGGCGACGACGGCCCCGCCACCCCCTCCCCCGGACCGATCTGGCGGCTGCCGGTCAGCGACGGCTTCTTCGCCACCCTGGAGATCCCCCTCGTCGGCGGGCGCGGCTTCGCGCCCTCGGACGCGCCCGGCGCGAAGCGGGTGGCGATCGTCAACCGCGAGGCCGTCCGCCGCTTCTTCGGCGGCGCGAGCCCGCTCGGGCGGGAGGTCACCTTCAGCGACGCGGACGCCCAGCCGACCGAGATCGTCGGCGTCGCCGGCGACACCTTCTACGACCAGGCGCGGAACGGCGTGCCGCCGATGGTCTTCACGCCGTGGAGGCAGGAGGTCGACGCCCTCCGCACCGCGACCTTCGCCCTCGCCGCCGACGGACCGCCCCTGGCGCTCGAGCGCCCGGCGCGGGCGGCCCTGGCCCGCATCGACGCGGACCTCCCGGTCTTCGCCGTGCGCACCCAGCGCCAGCAGATCGACGAGGCGCTGCTCGAGAGCCGCCGGCTGGCCCAGGTGGCGGCGCTCTTCGCCCTGCTCGCCCTCCTCCTGGCCTCGATCGGCGTCTACGGCGTGACCGCCTACGGAGTGGTCCAGCGGCGCCCCGAGATCGGCATCCGCGTCGCCCTCGGCTCCGGGCGGCGGCGCGTCCTCTGGCTCGTCCTGCGCGAGGTCGCGGTGGCCCTCGCCTTCGGCGTCGTCGCCGGCGTCGTCGCCGCCACCCTGGCCAGCCGATTCCTCGCCGACCGCCTCTACGGAGTCTCCCCGACCGACCCGTCGACGATCGCCGTCGGGGCCGTCCTCCTCGCCCTCGTCGCCCTGGCCGCCGCCGCCCTCACCGGCTGTGGCGGCCGGGCCTCGGCCTCACCGGATCATGGAGGCACCGTGGTGCTCGACGTCCGGTACTCGAAGTTCTCCCTCGAC
>DATABP010000813.1:0-4472 GCA_036259515.1 Thermoanaerobaculia bacterium
CGGCGGCCCTGCCGCGGCGCGCGAGGGGGGCGGTAGCAAGAGCGGCGCCGGCCGGCGGCGCCTACATGCCGAGGAGCGCCAGCGGCAGCCACTCCTCGAGCTCGCCGCGGTAGGGCTCGACCAGGGCGCGGGTCTCCGGCGGCGCCGCCTCCCCGAGCCGCCGCTCGTGGCGCGACAGCTCCTCCAGCCCGTCGAGGCCGCGCTCGCGCAGCGCCCCGGCCAGCTCGTCGAGGCCGGCCACCTCCTGCTGGAAGCCGAGCCCCAGGTAGACCTGCTCGCGCACCCAGTCGTACTCGCCGAGCGAGAAGCCCTGCGCGTTGAGCGCCGCCACCTGCTCCCGCTTGGCCTCGAGCGCGAGGTCGCCGAGCTGGCGCCAGAGGTCGATCAGCTCGCCGAGCGACGGCTCGCGCCCGGCGGCCTCGAACCCCTCGACGCGGCGCTCGAGATCGGCGAAGCGGGGGCCCAGGGCGCCGCGCACCTGCCGCCCGACGGCGACGAAGCGCTCGACCTGTTCGGCGGTGAGCCGCCGGTCGGCGGGCGGCGCGTAGGGCGAGCGGTCCTCGACCCCCTCCTCCTCGATGCGCGCCAGCTCCTCGACCTTCTGCACCACCTCGACGCCGCCGGCGACCATCGCCTTCCCCGGCTTCCACACGAACTGGTAGACGGCGAAGCCGGCGGCGACGAAGACGAGCAGCAGCACGACGGCGCAGCCGAGGACGACGTTGCGGACGGTGTGACCCTTGTCGGACATGCCGATCCCCTCGCAGCGAGAGTCGATGAACCTCAGTGGTAGTACGGACCGCCGCCGCCGCCGGTGTCGCCGCCGCGCCCGCGGTCCCCGGGCACGACGGAGAAGCCGCGCCGCCGCCGCAGCCGCTTGAGCCGCCGGTCGAGCCACCAGCGCTGGAGCCGCAGCCAGGTGTCGCGCGGCCCGCCTCCCCCGCCGCCCCGTCCCGGCGACCGCAGCCGCCACCACACCGCCCCGATCCCGGCGCAGATCCCCAGGAAGCCGGCGAGGTCGCCCGAGCCGAGGTAGCCCATGAAGGCGATCAGGACCTCGATCGGCAGGAACCAGCGCGCCTCGACCCGCAGCACGAAGAAGAGGTAGATCGAGGCCGAGCCGAAGAGGGTGGCGAAGGCGGCGATCAGGAGCACGATCAGCATCCGCTGTCCCTGCATCAGCACGATCGGCTCGCCGGGCTGGGCGATCGCCTGGACGACGAGCGCCACCGCGGCGCCGGCGAGGACGCCCCAGGCGAGCGTGCGCCAGAAGCCGCGCCGCCCCAGCCGCCGGAAGACGTCGCGCCCGAACCAGAAGAGGATCAGGAGCTCGAGCAGGAACCAGATCGACGGCCCGCCGAAGCCGGCGAAGGGGTACGTCGCCGCCTGCCACACGAAGCCGCGCTGCCAGGCGAGCGGCGTCAGGCGCAGGAGCGCGACGGCGGCGGGCGCGAAGAACTGGAGCGTGAAGGTGGCGAAGACGACGACGAGGAGCGCGACGACGTCCGGCGGCACCGGCCCGCCACCGCCGAAGCCGAAGGTGGGCAGGCGCGTGCTCGGCTGGCGTCCGTAGACCATCGCCCGGCGACTCTATCGGTTCGGCCGTGGCGCGCTCACCACCGCGTGGTCAGCGACCCCGTCCCAGCCCAGCGCCCGGCCTCCGTGCTCGCCCTCGTCGGCGACACGGCCTGCCGCTAACCGTGGCGGCGCTGGAAGTCTTCGAGGAATTCGCGGAGGACGCCGACCGAGTCGAGGGTGACGGCGTTGTAGAGCGAAGCCCGAAGGCCGCCGACGCTGCGGTGGCCCTTGAGGCCGACGAGGCCGGCTTCGGCGGCCTCGGCGAGGAGGCGCTTCTCGAGCGCCTCGTCGGGGAGGCGGAAGGTGACGTTCATCCGGGAGCGGCTGTCGGGCTCGGCGTGGCCGCGGAAGAAGTCGGAGGCGTCGAGGACGCCGTAGAGGAGCTCGGCCTTCTTCTCGTTGACCGCCTCGACGGCCGCCACCCCGCCCTGGGCCTCGACCCACTCGACGACCAGCCCGAGGAGGTAGACGGCGAAGGTCGGCGGGGTGTTGTAGAGCGAGCCCTTGTCGCGGTGAGTGCGGTAGCGGAGGATCGCCGGCAGAGTGTCCGGGGCGCGGTCGAGGAGGTCGTCGCGGACGGCCACCACGGTCACCCCGGCCGGGCCGAGGTTCTTCTGCGCGCCGGCGTAGAGGAGCGCGATCCGCTCCGCCGGCAGGCGGCGGGAGAGGACGTCCGAGGAGGCGTCGACGACCAGCGGCACCTCGCCGGTGTCGGGCAGCTCGCGCCACCGGGTGCCGTAGATGGTGTTGTTGCTGGTCAGGTGGACGTAGTCGGCGGCGGGGTCGAGGGCGATCTCCTCGCGCCGCGGCACGCGGCGGAACGCCTCGTCCTCGGTCGACGCCGCCGCCCGCGCCTCGGCGCCGCGCTCCGCGGCCACCCGCCGCGCCTCGGCGAGCGCCTTCTTCGACCACTCGCCGGTGAGCAGGTAGTCGGCGCGGCCGCCCCGCGGGAGGAGGTTGAGCGGCGCCATCGCGAACTGGAGGCTGGCGCCGCCCTGGAGCAGCAGCACCGAGGTGCCCGCGGGCAGCTCCAGCAGACGGCCGAGGCCGTCGGTGGCGCGGCGGTGGATCTCCTCGTAGGCGCCGCCGCGGTGGCTCATCTCGAGCACCGACGTCCCGCTGCCGCGGAAGTCGACGAGGTCGCGCTGCGCCGCCTCGAGGACCGCGAGCGGCAGCGCCGCCGGGCCGGGGTTGAAGTTGTGGACGCGCATCGGCGCTCGCTAGCCGAGCTCGTGGACGATCAGGCCGGAGCGCAGCTTGGGCTCGAACCAGGTCGACTTCGGCGGCAGCACCCGGCCGGCGTCGGCGACCGCCAGGAGCTGGTCGACCGACAGCGGGTGCAACGCGAACGCCACCGCCGCCTCGCCGGAGTCGACCCGCCGCTCGAGCTCGGCCGTGCCGCGCCCGCCGCCCACGAAGTCGAGGCGCTCCGAGGTGCGCGGATCGTCGACGCCGAGGATCGGCGCCAGCACGGCGCGCTGGAGGATCGCCGCGTCGAGCGACTCGACGGGGTCGGGCGCCTCGACCAGCGCCGCCGGCGCGGTCAGCCGGTGCCAGCGGCCGGCGAGGTACATCGCGAAGCGGCCGCGGCCGCCCGCCCCCGCCGCGGCGTCGCCCGGGCCGCCGATCGGCTCGACCCGCGCCATCTCCCGGTGCAGCCGGTCGAGCAGGCGCTGCGGGGTGAGGCCGCCGAGGTCGCGCACCAGCCGGTTGTAGGGCAGGATGCGCACCTGGTCGTGCGGGAAGACGGTGGCGAGGAAGCGGTCCCACGGCCCGGGGCCGCGCTCGCGGGCCAGCTCGGCGCGGGCGCGGCTGGCGGCGGCCGAGCGGTGGTGGCCGTCGGCGACGTAGAGCGCCGGCACGGCGGCGAACGCCGCCACCAGGCCCTCGTGCGCGGCGTCCCGCCACATCGTGTGGCGCACCCCGTCCGGCGCGGTGAAGTCGTAGAGCGGCGCCTGCTGCTCGACGATCTCCGCCACCCGCTCGTCGACGTCGGCCGTCGCGCGGTAGGTGAGGAAGACCGGCTCGGGATGGCAGCCGAGCGCCACCAGGTGCCGCGTGCGGTCGTCCTCCTTGTCCGGCCGCGTCTTCTCGTGGAGCTTGATCCGCCCGGCGTCGTAGTCGTCCACCGACACCGCCGCCATGATCCCCACCTGCTCGTGGTCGCCGGCGATCAGCCGGTACGGATAGAGGGCCGGCACCGGATCGCGCAGCAGCACCTCCTCGGCGCGCATCCGCTCCAGCCGCCGGCGGCCTAGCGCGTAGACCTCCTCGCCGTGGGGATCGGTCCCCGGCGGCAGGTCGATCTCGGGGCGAGTGACGTGGAGGAACGAGTGCGGATTCCCGGCGGCGAGCGCGCGGGCCTCGTCGGTCGAGACGACGTCGTACGGCACGGCGGCGACGTCGGCGGCGCGCTCGGGGACGGGGCGGAGGGCGGGGATCGGGGTGAGAGCGACCATGTGCGTCAACGCGCCGCGGGGCGGCGGTGGCGGGATGGTAACAGCGGACAGGGGGAGCTGGAGGGGGAGTGCCGGGGGCCACCCCGCCCCCGCTACCGTTGGAAGCCACCCGCAAAAAATAAAGAGGAAGAACCCCCAGCACGCCTCGAATCTTGCTTCGCGCGATTCTCGAGCGGCGCCGCGTGGGACCGTCCGCGGGCACGGCATCGACGAGGAACGAGCGGAGCGGAGGTAAAACTGCTCGCGCGCTCCACGGGTGAGCAGCACAGAACGCCGGCGCGTCGGCACCGGCGGAGGTTCGAGCGGAGATGCCGACGTCCAAACGGCTCCTCGCGGCCTCGGACGCCGGTGAGGATCGAGCGCAGCGAGATACGAATCTTTCTAGGGGTTTTTTCTCTTTAAAAAAGTGGGTGTGGGCACCATCGGAGCGGGCCG
>DATABP010000814.1:0-2410 GCA_036259515.1 Thermoanaerobaculia bacterium
GCCGCCGCCGGAGTCGGCGGCGGCGAACGAGGAGTCCGCGGGCACGACGACGGCGATCCCCAGCTCGGCGCTCTCCAGTCGCGTGGGCTCGGCGGCGGCCGGCGCGGCGTCGCCGCCGCCGCCATCCGGGGAGCAGGCGGCGAGCGGCAGGAGGAGGGCGAGGACGGCGGCGGCGGTCGGCTTCATCGGTCGGTCTCCCTTCGGCGGCGATTCTACGGGGTGGCGGCGACGGGACGGCGACGGGCCGGCGAGCGGCAGCCGGGTCGACCCCTGACCCGCGGCGCGGGTCCCCGGCCGACCCGAATCCGTCTATGATCGCTCTTCCACGTGGCGAGAAGAGCATCAGAGGAGCGGCTCGAGCGGCCGAAAGCGCCCGGTTTCCGGCGCTTCCCGGCGTTCGCTCCGGCCGGCCGGGAGATATGCACGGATTCCGGCGCCTCCCGCCGCTCCTCGCCGCGCTGCGTTCGGGGTGGCTCAGGGGGCGGCGTTCGCCCGGCGCAATCGCGCGCCGGGGCCAGCGGGGGCCGCGGAAGTCTCCGATTCTTTGGAGAGGAGATTCGATGAAGCGTCTGTTGGTCGTGCTCGTGTTGGCAGCGGCGGCCGTCTCCGCGCTGCCGGCGTCCGCCTCGACCTTCCTGGCGATGGACCAGGGAGAGCTGGTGGCGGCGTCGCAGGCGGTGGTCGTCGGCGAGGTGATCTCGGTGCGCGCGTTCTGGAACGACGACGCCACCGCGATCTTGAGCGAAGCGCAGGTGCGGGTCGACGAGGTGGTCGCCGGCGAGGCGCCGCGGATCGTCACCGTGCGCACCTTCGGCGGCACCGTCGGGCGGCTGCGCATCGAGGCGCACGGCTTCCCCACCTTCCACACCGGCGAGCGGCTGGTGCTCTACCTCGATGGCGTCGAGGGAGCGGCGGAGGTGGTCGGCTACCAGCTCGGCGAGTACCGGCTGGTGAACCGCAAGGGCGTCGAGATCGCCGTGCCGGCGGTCGACGCCGGCGCCACCTTCATCCACCGCGACGGCAGCGCCGCCGCCCGTCCGCAGGCGCTGCCGCTGGCCGATCTCAAGCACCAGATCCGCCGGGCGGCCGAGGGTCGTCCGGTCGCCGATCTGCGGGACGTGCGGTAAGGAGAACGACGATGAGAACGAACCCGATCCGCACCCTCGCTCTCGCCACCTTCGCCGTCCTCGTCGCCGGCGACGCCATGGGCTACGTCCTGCTGTCTCCGCCGCGCACCTGGGACTGCGCGCCGGTGATCGTCGTCGACGCCCGCGGCCAGTCCTCGATCACCGACGGCGACGGCGGCGTCGTCGCCACCGTCAACGCGCTGAACTCCAACCAGGCCTGGAACGGCGCGGTGTCGAACGTGATGACCGCGGTCGCCGGCTCGGTCGCCACCTACGCGCTCGGCGACGGCGTGCCGATGCTCAACTTCCGCGACCCGATCCGCGCCTGCAGCGGCAACTGCCTGGCGGCGACCTTCACCGGCTTCTTCGAGAGCCGCGAGGACGGCTCGGTGCGCATCTTCGACGCCGACATCGTCACCAACGGCCGCTTCGCCTGGACCTCGACCCGGGAGTCCGACGGCTGCGCCAGCGAGTTCTTCATCGAGGGCGTGCAGGTCCACGAGGTCGGCCACCTCCTCGGGCTCGGCCACACCGACGTCTCCGGCGCGACGATGTTCCCGTCGGTGTCGTCGTGCAACAACGGCCCGGCCTCGATCGCGAACGACGACGCGGCCGGCCTCCAGGACCTCTACGCCGGCGGCTTCCCGTTCTGCGGCGGGGGCGGCGGCGGGGGCGGCGGCGGCGGCGGGTGCGACCTCGGCGCCACCGGCGACGTGTGCAGCGACAACGGCGACTGCTGCTCGGGGAGCTGCAAGGGCAAGCCGGGCGCGCGCACCTGCAAGTAGGCCGCGCCAAGCAGCGCTGAACGACAAAGGGGACCTCCGCGCGGAGGTCCCCTTTTTTCGTGCCCTGCTCCCTCGGCCCCTGCCCGGCGAGCGGGAGAGGCGACCGGGAAACGCGGCCTACAGGTCGAACAGGATGCGCAGGTTGACGTACATCTTCACCCGCACACCGTTCTTGGTCGCCGGGCGGTACCTCGCCGAGCGCGCCGCCTCGAGCGCCGCGTCGTCGAGCCCGAAGCCGACCTTCTTGCCGATCAGCTCGGCGGTGCGCACGGTGCCGTTCTCGTCGACCAGGACACGCACGTCGATCGCCGCCTCGCGGCCGAGCTTGCGCGCCATCGCCGGGTAGCGCACCTCGGGATCGCGCAGCAGCTCCGGCGCCGCCACCCCGACCTCGCCGGCGCTGACCAGGTCGCCCACCCGCACCGGCGGCGGCTCGGGCTCGCGGCGCACCGGCGGAGGCGCCGGCTTGGTCTCGGCCGGCCGCGCGGCGTCGGCGAC
>DATABP010000815.1:0-5507 GCA_036259515.1 Thermoanaerobaculia bacterium
GGAAGAGCCTGCGCGGCGGCGGTGGCGGCGCGGAGGCCGGCCGGTGACGCCGCGGTGACGGGTGCGGCGCCCCGGTCCCGCTTCCGGTGGCGAGACGGCGCGCGGAGGAGGGACGAGGAGAGGCGGCTTCAGCGGCCGTCGGGGAGCGCCAGGCGGTGGCCGTCGGGATCGCTGACCGTGCTCGACGGGCCGCCGCCCTCCTCGACGAGGTGGAGGACCGGCGGCGCGGGCTCGGCGGGCGCGGGCTCCCCTCCTTCGGTGGACGCGGCGGCGCCCGCCTCGTCGCCCTCCTCCGCCGCGCGGGCGACGAGCACCAGGCGAGCGCCGTCGCGCTCGAGCTCGACGCGGCTGGCCGCGCCGTCGCCCCCCTCCCGGGAGGCGATGCTGAAGCCGGCGCCGCGGTAGAAGTCGAGCGCGGCGTCGAGGTCGGAGACCGTCAGGTGGGGCACCCAGGCGACGGCGGGAGCGGCCGGCGCCACCGCGACACCCGCGCCGTCCCTCGGCCGGCCGGGAGCGTCGATCGGGTGCTCGACGACGATGCGCGGCTCCATCCACTCGCCGTCGAGAGCCGCGCCGCCCGCCTCGGTGCCGGCCGCCGGCTCGGTGCCGCCGTCGCCCTCGCCCTCGCCCCCGCCGCCGCAGCCGAGCACGGCGACGACCAGGAAGGCGCCGAGGAGGGCGGCGCGGGAACGCCGGAGGCCGGTGAGCATGCGGTCCATTCTAAGCGCCGGAGCCGGGGGGCTCCCGTCCGCGCCGCCCGCTCCGCCGCCCACGGCTACCGCGGCGCGCGCAGCGAGCGCGGGCGCCCGGGCGGGGTGACGATCTCCGGCAGCGGCGCCAGGTCGGACAGGTCGCCGGCCGGCGGGCCGCCGCGGGAGGACGGCCGGCGGACCAGGAGCAGCGCCTCCATGCCCACCGCCAGCGCTCCCTCGACGTCCTCCTTCACCCGGTCGCCGACGTGGAGGGCGTCGGCGGGGTCGACCTCCAGCTCGTGGCAGACGGCGCGGAAGATGCGCGGGTGGGGCTTCTCGACGCCGACGCCGGCGGAGTAGACGATGGCGTCGAGGTGGTGCGCCAGCCCGAGCTCGGCGAGGAGCCCGGGCAGCCGGGCGTCCCAGTTCGACACCACGGCGAGGCGGAAGCCGCGGCGGTGGAGGCCGGCGAGGACGTCGTCGACCTCCGGGTAGAGCTCCCAGGCCTCGGCGCGGGCGAAGCGGGCGAAGAGCTCGGCGGCGGCGAAGGGCGAGGGCGCCGCACCGCCGAGGTGCTCGCCGATGCGCTCGACGAAGCGCTGCCACCAGCCGCGGGCGCCGTCGGGATGCGAGGAGAAGCGGTCCTCGGCCATGTCGGCCGCGCAGGCCATCTCCTGCCACACCAGCGGGACCAGCCGCGCCAGCTCGCCGACCTCGGCGGCGACGCCGTGGCGGGCCAGCACCTCCTGATAGATCGCCGCCAGCCGCGGGCTGTGGATCAGCGTCCCGGTGACGTCGAAGGTGATCGCCCTGGCATCCACGGCGGGCGGGGCCTCTAGCGGCGGAGCTGGCGGCGCATGCGGTCGACGGTGCGCACGGTGGCGAAGGCGAGGAGGCCGACGGCGGCCCCGGTGGCGGCGGCCAGCGGCACGTGGTAACCGCGCAGGAGGTGCGCGGCGAAGAAGGCGGCGAGCGCGGCGGCGAGCACGATCCCGAGCCGCAGCGCCCGGCCGGCCGGGACGCTCACCGCGCCGCCCTCCTCTCCGCCTCGACCGGGCTGACCAGCGTGCCGAGCCCGGGGACCTCCACCTCCACCGTGTCGCCGGGGGCGAGGGCGCCCACCCCGGCCGGCGTGCCGGTGAGGAGCACGTCGCCCGGCTCCAGGGTCATGATCCCGGAGACGTAGGCGATCAGCTCGGGGAGGCTCCACGCCATCTCGCGGACGTGGCCGCGCTGGCGCTCCTCGCCGTTGACGCGGGTGACCACCGAGAGGTCGTCGAGGTCGGCGCCCACCCACACCGCCGGCCCCAGCGGGCAGAAGGTGTCGAACGACTTGGCGCGCGCGAAGGTCGGGTCGCGGCGCTGGAGGTCCCGGGCGGTGACGTCGCAGGCGCAGGTCACCCCGAGCACCGCGGTCGCCGCCTCCTCGGCCGAGGCGTGCCGCAGCCGGTGGCGCAGCACCACCGCGATCTCCCCCTCGTACTCCACCCGCTGGCTGGCCGCCGGCAGCAGCACCGGCACCCGCGGCCCGACGACCGCCGACGGCGCCTTGAGGAACACCACCGGCTCGGCCGGCATCGGGTTGCCGAGCTCCGCGGCGTGGTCGCGGTAGACGCGGCCGATGCCGACGATCTTCCCCGGCAGCACCGGCGCCAGCGGCGCCGCACTGGCGAGGTCCACCTCGCGCCCCAGCTCCCAGCCGCCGGGCAGGGTGGCGAACGGGTCCGAGAACAACACCCGGGCCGGCTCGCCGGGGTCGTCGAGCACGGCGTAGAAGCCCTCCGGGGCGAGGCGATACAGCAGCACGCGGCGATTGTAGCGGCGGTCCGGAGCCCGCTGTCCAGCGATCTGGAGGCCGTCACGATCTTCGGACACGGGCTCCTCGCCCTCGGCGCGGACGGCCGCGCGCCACCGGGCGGCTCGTGCCGCGGTCACGATCGCTGGACGCCGCGGGCGCCCGCCGAATTGCCTTCCTCTGTGCTAAGTCGTTCCCGTTCAGCAACTTGCCACTCGCTGGCACCCCCGGCAACGTCCTTGATCTGTCGCCGCTCCGAACGTCAACCGGAGAAAGGAGGCGCGAACGACGGGAGACGAACGCCACGACGTGAGGAGAAACGAGGAAACGACCCATGCAGAAGCAGTGAACGCAGTGAACCAACGACGGAGAAACGAACCATGCACACCCAGAACCGTGTCGTCGCCGCCGTGCTGTCCCTGGCCCTGCTCGCCGCCGCCGTGCCGGCGCTCGCCGCCGACGCTCCCGCGGGGAAGGTCAACGTCAACCAGGCGGGCGCCGAGGAGCTGGCGCTGCTGCCGCGGATCGGCCCGTCGACCGCCCGGCGGATCGTCGACTTCCGCGAGGAGAACGGCCCGTTCCGCGCCGTCGAGGACCTCATGCTGGTGCGCGGCATCGGCGAGAAGACGTTCGACCTCCTCTCCCCCTACGTCGCGCTCGAAGGCGACACCACGCTGACCGAGAAGGTGCGCGTGGCGCGCCCGGCGACGGCCGAGAGCGAGGAGTAGCCGGCCGGGGGCGGCCCGGGTCGGCGCAGGTGCCGGCCCGGGCTGCCGCCGTGTCTTCGATCCACCAACCGACCTCGAACCCCATGACCGCCGAGACCGCTCCGAACCGCCCGCGCCCCCGCCGCGGCACCGCCACGGCCGGCTTCACGCTCCTCGAGCTGCTGGTCGCCACCGCGCTCGCCGCGACCATCCTGGTCGCCAGCGTGCCGCCGATCCTCGACGCCTCGCGGCGGCTGCGCCTCGCCACCGCCGCCGCCGAGGCATCCCGCGCCCTCCACCTGGCGCGCTCCTACGCTGTCCGCCACTCCGCGCACGTCGGCGTGCGGCTGACCACCGATCCGGCCAGCGGCCGCGTCACCTGGGCGCTCTACCGCGACGGCGACGGCGACGGCGTGCTGGCGCGCGACGTGCGGTCCGGCGACGACCCGCGGATCGGCGGCACCGGCCGCGCCCTCGCCCACACCGGCACCGGCATCCGCCTCGGCTTCCCGCCGGTCGCGGACCTGCGCGACCCCTCCGGTGCGCGCCTCGGCCGCCGCGACGACCCCGTCCGCTTCAACCGCTCCGACGTCGCCTCCTTCGGCCCCACCGGCACCGCCACCCCCGGCTCGCTATACCTCACGGACGGCCGCGACGGCCTCGCCTGCGTCCGCGTCACCTCGCGCACCGGCCGCGTGCGGGTGCTGATCCGCGACCCGGAGACGGGGGAGTGGGAGTGAGAGCTCGGTCGCGGCGACGCCGTGGACGGGCTAGAGTCGCCGGCGATGTCCGGCCGTCGCTCCACTCTCCGCGAGTACCTCGAGGCGCTGCTCTCGGCGGTGGTGTTCGCGCTCTTCGTGCGCACATTCGTCGCCGAGCCGTTCCGCATCCCCTCGGAGTCGATGGCGGACAACCTGCTGGTCGGCGACCACCTGCTGGTCAACAAGTTTGTCTACGGGCCGACCGCCAACGCGTGGGAGCGGGCGCTGCTGCCGGTGCGCGACGTGCGGCGCGGCGACGTGGTGGTGTTCCAGTACCCGGAGAACCCGCGGCGCGACTTCATCAAGCGCTGCGTCGGACTGCCCGGCGAGGAGGTCGAGCTCGAGGGGCGGCTCCTCTTCGTCGACGGCGAGCGCGTGGACGAGAGCGGCTACGTGCACCACGAGGACTCGCGGGTGTACCCGGACTCGCGCTTCGTCGGCGACCACTGGCGGCGGCGCGACAACTTCGGCCCCTACGTGGTGCCGGCCGACGGCTGGTTCTGCCTCGGCGACAACCGCGACAACTCGCAGGACGCCCGCTTCTGGCGCCAGCCGGCGGTGCCGCGGCACTACCTCAAGGGGCGGGCGCTCCTCGTCTACTGGTCGTTCGGCGGCCCGCCGCCGCGTCCCGGCGAGGGTGCGTTCGAGCGGCTGGCCTACGTCGCCCGCCACTTCGTCGAGCTCACCCGCTGGGAGCGCACCTTCCAGCTGGTCCGGTAGACTGCGGCGCACGACGTGGAGGGGCAAGCGATGCGGCGGACGAACCCGGCCCGGGGCGACAGCAAGCTGGGCTGCATCTTCTGGCTCGCCTTCCTGATCGCCGGCGCGCTGATCGCCTGGGAGGCGGTGCCGGTCAAGGTCAAGACGGCCGAGCTGCACGACCACATGACCGACATGGCGATCTACGCCACCCGCGAGCGCAGCAGCGAGGCGATCAAGAAGAACGTCCTCGCCAAGGCGCGGGAGCTCGAGCTGCCGCTCGAGGCGAAGAACCTGTCCGTCGACCGCGACGACGCGCGCATCCGGGTGGTCGCCGACTACACGGTGGTGCTCGACTTCCCCTTCGGCGTCACCTACGACTGGAAGTTCCACCACGAGGTGGACCGGCCGATCTTCTACTACTGAGCCCTACTCCAGTCCGCCGCCCGACAGCTCGCGTTCGAGGGTGGCGAGCGCGCCGTCGGGATCGGCCGCGGCGGTCAGCGGGCGGCCGATCACCAGGAGGTCGGCGCCGGCGGCGAGCGCCTCGGCCGGCGTGGCGGTGCGGCGCTGGTCGTCGCCCCCCGTCCCGGCCGGGCGGATCCCCGGGGTGACCAGCCGGAACGGCCGCGGGTGCCGCCGGCGCAGGGCGGCGGCCTCGCGCGGCGAGCAGACGACGCCCGAGCAGCCGGCCTCCCCCGCCAGCGCGGCCCAGCGCTCCACCCGCGCCGGCACCTCGCCCGGCAGGTCGAGCGCTGCGAGCGCCGGCGGGTCGAGGTGGGTGAGCACGGTGACGCCGAGGAGGTCGATCTCGCCGGCCGCGGCCTCGACGGCGGCGGCGAGCATCGCCGGG
>DATABP010000816.1:0-2048 GCA_036259515.1 Thermoanaerobaculia bacterium
GAGCCGGGCGCCGAGCCGATCGTGCTGCCCTCCACGGCGCACCGGGAGATGATCCTCGGCGGCCGCGTCCTCGTCGAGGAGGTCGAGGGCGAGTTCATGGGCGCGCCGTTCGCCGGCCACGCGATGAGCGGGTACGACAACGTCACCGGCAAGTGGTGGGGCACCTGGGTCGACAACCAGTCGACCGGCGTGATGGTCTCCGAGGGCACCTGGGACGCGGAGGGCAAGGTCGGCACCTACCGCATGAGCCACGTCGACCCGACGACCGGCGAGGTCGCCGAGACGAAGGGGATCACCCGCATCCTCTCGGCGGACCACGAGGTCCACGAGATGTGGGAGGAGCGGGACGGCGAGAGCTTCAAGTCGATGGAGCTGGAGTACCGCCGGAAGTAGCCGTCGCGCGAGGCGGTCGAGCGGAGGGGACCGGAGGCCGGCGGCGCGCGGGCGGGTGGTAGCATCGCCTGCCCTGTCGCACCCGCAACACTCCAGGACCTCTTCAGGAGAACAGTCCCGATGAGACTGCGTCCCCTCCTCGCGACGCCCGCCCTGTTCCTGCTCGCCGCCGCCGGCTGCGCCAGCGCCGCCGCCTCGCAGTCCGCCACGCAGCCCGCCTCGGACGCCGCTCCCGGCGACCATCGGACGGCGGCCGCCGCGGCGTCCCCGGCCGGCGACGGCTCCACCGCGCCCTTCCCGTCGACCTACCGGCCGCTGCCGTCGGTGCCGACGCTGATCACCGGCGCCACCGTGCTGACCGGCACCGGCGAGCGGCTCGACGGCGCCTCGGTGCTCCTCGTCGACGGCGAGATCGCCGGCGTCGGCACCGGCCTCTCGGCGCCGCCCGGGGCGCGGGTGATCGACGCCGCCGGCCGCTGGGTCACCCCGGGGCTGATCGACGTCCACTCCCACCTCGGCGTCTACCCCTCGCCGGGCGTCGACGCCCACTCCGACGGCAACGAGGCGACCTCGCCGGTGACCGCCGAGGTGTGGGCGGAGCACTCGGTGTGGCCGCAGGACCCCGGCTTCGTCACCGCGCTCGCCGGCGGCGTCACCTCGCTCCAGGTGCTGCCCGGCTCGGCGAACCTGATCGGCGGCCGCAGCGTGACGCTCAAGAACGTGCCGTCGCGCACCGTCCAGGGGATGAAGTTCCCCGGCGCGCCCTACGGTCTCAAGATGGCCTGCGGCGAGAACCCGAAGCGGGTCTACGGCAACCGCGGGCGGGCGCCCTCGACCCGCATGGGCAACATGGCCGGCTACCGCGAGGCGTGGATCGAGGCCGCCGAGTACCGCCGCGAGTGGCAGGAGTGGGAGGAGCGGCAGGCGGAGGGCGACGCCGGCGACGAGGACGACGAGGACGGCCGCGGCGGCCGCGGCGACGAGCCGCCGAGCCGCGACCTCGGGCTGGAGACGCTGGCCGGCGTCCTCGCCGGCGAGATCCTGGTCCACAACCACTGCTACCGCGCCGACGAGATGGCGCAGATGATCGACCTGGCGAAGGAGTTCGGCTACGAGATCGCCGCCTTCCACCACGGCGTCGAGGCCTACAAGGTCGCCGACCTCATGGCGGAGAACGGCATCTGCGGCGCGCTGTGGGCCGACTGGTGGGGCTTCAAGATGGAGGCCTTCGACGGCACCCGCGCCAACCTCGCGCTGGTCGACGCCGCGCCCGGCGGCTGCGCCATCGTCCACTCCGACTCCGAGCAGGGCATTCAGCGGCTCAACCAGGAGGCGGCGAAGGCGATGGCGGCGGCCGAGCGCGCCGGCCTCCAGGTGCCGCCGGAGCGGGCGATCCGCTGGGTCACCGCCAACGCGGCGCGGGCGCTGGGGATCGACGACGTCACCGGCACCCTGGAGGTCGGCAAGAACGCCGACGTGGTGCTGTGGAACGGCGATCCGTTCAGCGTCTACACGCGGCCGCAACAGGTCTGGATCGACGGCGCCCTGCTCTACGACATGAACAATCCGCGGCTGCGTCCGGTATCCGATTTCGAGCTCGGTCAGCCGGGCGAGGGAGACGTGAAATGATCGGCCTTCGCCACGGCTTCGGCCGA
>DATABP010000817.1:0-2635 GCA_036259515.1 Thermoanaerobaculia bacterium
ACCTCTCCGGCCTGCCGGCGGCGCGGCGCGAGGCGGCGGTCGAGGCGCTGGTGCCGTCGCTGGTGCGCCGGCGCTTCGACGTCGGCCGCCTGCCGCTCGTCGCCTGGACGGTGGTGCGGCTCGCCGCCGACGACCACCTGCTGGTCCAGGTCGAGCACCACTTCGTCCACGACGGCTGGTCGATCGCCGTCTTCTTCCGCGAGCTGGGGGCGATCTACGAGGCGTTCGCCGCCGGGCGGCCGTCGCCGCTCCCCGAGCTGCCGGTGCAGTACGCCGACCTCGCGCTGTGGCAGCGCCGGGCGCTCGCCGGGGAGGTGCTCGACGAGCAGCTCGCCTTCTGGCGGGGGCGGCTGGCCGATCCGCCGCCGGCGCTCGACCTCCCGGCCGACCGCCCGCGGCCGCCGCGCCAGAGCTTCCGCGGCGCCCACCTCGACGAGGAGCTGCCGCCCGACCTCTACCGCGCGCTGCGCGGGCTGGCGCGGAGCGAGGGGGTGACGCTCTTCGTGGTGCTCCTCGCCGCCTTCGAGGCGCTGGTGGCGCGGGTCGCCGGGCAGCGCCGGTTCCTCCTCGGCAGCGGCATCGCCAACCGGCGGCTGGCGGCGAGCGAGGGGCTGATCGGGATGGTGGTCAACACCGTCGCACTCGGCGCCGACCTCGAGGGCGACCCGACCTTCCGCGAGCTCCTCGCCCGCGTCCGCCGCGAGGTGCTCGCCGCCCAGGCGCACCCCGACCTGCCGCTCGAGCGCTTGGTCGCCGACCTCCAGCCGGAGCGCGACCTGTCGCGCAACCCGCTCTTCCAGGTGATGTTCAGCTTCCACGACTCGCCGGTGCCCGACCTCCGCTTCGCCGGGCTCTGCGGACGGCTGCGCGAGCGGCACAACGGCTCGGCGAAGGTGGACCTCAACGTCATCGTCCGCCCGCGCGCCGAGCAGCGGCTGGGGCGGGCGGCGAGCGAGGAGGACGAGGTCGTCCGCATCCTGTGGGAGTACGCGACCGACCTCTTCGACCGCCGCACCGTCGAGGCGCTGGGGGAGCGCTACCGGCGCTTCCTCGTGGCGTTGGTCGCCGAGCCGACGGCGCGCCTCTCCGCGCTGCCGCTGGCCACCGCCGAGGAGCGCCGGCGGGTGCTCGCCGACTGGAACGCCACCGGGCGCGACTTCGGCCGCTTCCGCGCCGTCCACCGCCGCTTCGCCGAGCGCGCCGCGGCGGCGCCGGGCGCGGTGGCGCTGGTCGCCGCCGGCGGTGCCGAGACGACTTACGGCGAGCTGGCGGCGCGGGCGGGGCGGCTGGCGGCGCACCTCGCCGCGCGCGGGACGCGGCGCGGCGACGTCGTCGCCGTCCTCGCCGGGCGCACGCCCGAGACGGTCGCCGGGCTCCTCGCGGTGCTCGAGGCGGGTGGCGCCTACCTGCCGCTCGATCCGGCGACCCCCGCCGAGCGGGTGGCGACGCTGCTCTCCGACGCCGGCGCTCGGGTCCTCCTCGTCGACCGCGACGACGCGCCGGCGCCGCCCGGCGTCGAGACGGTGCGGATCGACCGCGAGCCGCCGCCGGCGGCGCCGCCGCCCGCCTGGGAGCCCGATCCCGCGGACCTCGCCTACGTCGTCTTCACCTCCGGCTCGACCGGCCGCCCGAAGGGGGTCGCCGTGCCGCACGGCGGGCTCGCCAACCTCGTCGACTGGCACCTCGACGCCTACGGCCTCGGCGCCGACGACCGGGCGTCGCTGGTCGCCGGGCTCGGCTTCGACGCGGCGGTTTGGGAGCTGTGGCCGCCGCTCTGCGCCGGCGCCGCGGTGTGCCTGGTCCACGAGGCGCGCCGCGCCGACCCGGCGGCGCTGGTCGAGTGGCTGGCCGAGCGCGCGGTGACCGTCGCCTTCCTGCCGACGCCGGTCGCCGAGCGGGCGGTGCGGCTTCCGTGGCCGGCGGCGACGCGGCTGCGCGTCCTCCTCACCGGCGGCGACGTGCTCCACGCCCATCCGCCCGCCGGGCTGCCGTTCCGGCTGGTGAACCACTACGGGCCCACCGAGGGTGCGGTGGTGGCGAGCGCCGGCGACGTGGCACCCGGCGGTGCCGGCCTCCCCGACGTCGGCCGGCCGATCGCCAACGTGCGCCTCTACCTCCTCGACGAGCGGCTGGCACCGGTGCCGCCGGGGGTGGCCGGCGAGCTCCATCTCGGCGGCGACGGGCTCGCCCGCGGCTACGCCGGGCGGCCCGGATGGACCGCCGAGCGTTTCGTCCCCGATCCGTTCGGCGACGGCGGCCGGCTCTACGCCACCGGCGACCGCGCCCGCTGGACGCGCGACGGCCGCCTCGCCTTCCTCGGCCGCCGCGACGGGCAGGTGAAGGTGCGCGGGGTGCGGATCGAGCTCGGCGAGGTCGAGGCGGCGCTCGCCGCGCTGCCCGAGGTGGCGGCTGCTGCTGCGGCGGCGCCGCCCGGTCCGTCCGGCGAGCCGTGGCTGGTCGCCTGGTGGCAGCCGGCGCCGGGCGCCGCCGCCCTCGACGAGGACGAGCTGCGCCGCCGCCTCGCCCGCCGGCTGCCCGAGGCGATGGTGCCGCAGCGGCTGGTCCGCCTCGACCGCCTGCCGCTGACCGCGAACGGCAAGCTCGACCGCCGCGCCCTGCCGGCGCCGGCGGCGGG
>DATABP010000818.1:0-2319 GCA_036259515.1 Thermoanaerobaculia bacterium
GCCTCCGCCCGCTCTGCGCCCTCCTCGTGCTCGCCCTCGCCGCCGCCTGCTCCGCGCCGGCGCCGGAGGACGACGCCGGCGAGGCTCCCCCCGACGCCGCCGGGGGCACCGCCTCGGCGCCCTCGTCGAGGAGCGGCGATCCGTCGACCGCCGAGCCCTCCCCCGCCCCGCCGCCGGTCGCCACCGCCTGCACCCAGATCGGCTGCTCCGATGGCCTGGGGGTGGAGCTCGACGGCTTCCAGGAGGAGGTGGAGATCGAGCTCACCGCCGGAGAGGAGACGCGGACGCTGAGCTGCCTGCCGCCGGGGCCGTGCCATCACTTCGTGCCCGAGTTCCTGCCCGAGGAGGTGACGATGACCGTCTTCCTCCTCGCCGGCGAGGAGCAGCGCACCTTCACCCCCGAGTACCGCGACGAGCGGCCGAACGGCCCCGACTGCCCGCCGGTCTGCCGCCAGGCGCGCATCCGGTGGAAGCTGTGAGCCGCGGCCGGGCCGTCGCGGGCTAGAAGCTCAGCCGCAGCGCGAGCGACAGGTCGCGGCCGGGGAGCGGCACCTCGTCCTTGAGCGGCGAGACGTGGTTGCGCGCCTCGGTGTCGGTCAGGTTGCTGCCGCGGAGGATCACGTCGGCGACCAGCCGGTCGCCGAACACCCGGAAGCCGACCATCGCGTCGAGCAGCGTGTGGCCCGGGGTGGGCGTCTCGTGCGGCGCCACCCGCTCCTGCGCCGCCACCCGCCGCACCTCGACGAGGCCACGCCAGGGTCCGCGGTGGGCCGAGAGGCCGAGGCTCCCCCGCCGCGGCGGCAGGCGCGGCAGCGGCGTGCCGTCGGCGGTCTCGCCGCGCACCAGGTCGCCGCGGAGGTGGAGGTCGAGGTGGAGGTCGTCCGCCTCGTAGACGACGAGGTCGGCGTCGAGCTCCACGCCGCGCAGCTCGGCGTCCTCCTGGAGGAAGCGCACCACCGGCAGTCCGTCGATCGTCTCGCCGGTGCGGCGCTCGGCGACGAAGCCGTCGAAGCGGTGGACGAAGGCGGCGACCTCGCCGCGGAAGCGGTCGCGCGCCGCCTTGAGCGCCAGATCGAGGCCCCAGCCGACCTCCGGGTCGAGCTCGGGGTCGCCGATCTCGAAGCTGCGGGTGGCGGCGTGCGGCCCGTCGGCGTAGAGCTCGTTGGCGGAGGGCAGCCGCTCGCTCCGCGCCAGCGAGCCGGTCAGCGAGAGGCCGCGGGAGAGCTCCCAGACGACGCCCGCCGAGCCGGAGAGGCCGGTGAACGAGCGCGCCGGCGAGGCGCCGTCCGGGTCGAGGTCGCTCCGCTCCCAGCGGGCGCCGAGCTGGAGGCGGAGCGGCCCGCGGGCGAGCTCCTCAAAGGCGAAGAGCGCCACCGTGTCGGTGACCGACGGCGGCACGAACGCCTCCTCGCCGGCGGCGGCGAAGTCGCTCCGCGCCGCCTGGAGGCCGAGCGCGCCGGTCAGCGTCCCGGCGCCGCGCTCCGCCGGCCGCTGCACCAGCTCGACCCGGCCCTCCCAGGAGTCGTTCGCGAAGCGGGTGCCGACCACGGCGCCCTCCAGCTCGCGGTGCTCGTAGTCGATCACGCCGAGCCGCACCTTGGCGCCGCGGAAGGGGCCGAAGCCGGCGACCGTCTCGCCGTGGAAGTCGAGGCGGCGCTGGCGGAGGTCGATCTCCAGCTCGTCGCCGGCCTGGTCCGGCTCCTCGCCCTCCCCCTCCTCGCCGTGCGCGTGCCCGGGCACTCCGTAGCGGCTGTCGAAGCCGGAGGCGGCGACGCCGAAGAAGCCGCGCTCGGTCACCCACGAGGCGCCGAGCGCGCCGCCCTCGGCGTCGAGCGCCGTCCCCGGCACGACGCCGAACGCCTCCTCCTCGTGCTCGTGCTCGCCGGTCTCGTGCGCTTCGTCGTCGTGGCCGGCCTCCGCGAAGCCGGGGATCTCGTAGTCGCCGGCGCGGCGGGAGGTCCAGTCGGCGTGCCAGGCGAGCCGTTCGCCGGCGCGGCCGTCGAGCGAGACGCCGCCCGAGCGCTGCTCGGCGACCGTCCCGCCGGCCACCTCGACCTGCCCGGTCAGCGCCTGCTCGGGCAGGTAGTCCGGGATGCGCCCGTCGAGCACGTTGACCACGCCGCCGATCGCCGCGCTGCCGTAGAGCAGCGTCGCCGGCCCGCGCAGCACCTCGACGCGCTCGGCGGAGAGCGGCTCGATCGCCACCGCGTGGTCGGGGCTGGCGCTCGACGCGTCGCCGCTGCCCAGCCCGCCGGCGAGCACCCGCACGCGGTCGCCGCCGAGGCCGCGGAGCACCTCGTCGATGGTGGCGTCGGCGAT
>DATABP010000819.1:0-5213 GCA_036259515.1 Thermoanaerobaculia bacterium
GCGAGGCGCGCTTCGACGAGATCGACTACCCGCGCCTCGGCGACCGGGTGACGGTGGGCGCCGGCGCCGCGGTGCTCGGCGGCGTCACCGTCGGCGACGACGCGGTGATCGGCGCCGGCGCGGTGGTGCTGGCCGACGTGCCGGCCGGCGCGCGGGTGGCCGGCGTGCCGGCGCGGGTGATCGGGCGGACGGCGGAGGACGGCGAAGCCGCCGCCTCCGGAGCGGCCGGGCCAACCTGAAGACCGGAGCGGCCGGCCTCCGCGCCGGCCGAGGACGAGAGGAGAGCGATGAGCGACAGAGCGAGCACCGAGACGAGCCCCCGCCGCCCGACGAGGAGCGCCGCCGCGGCCGCGCTCGCCGCGCTGACCCTCCTCGCCGCCGCCCCCGCCGGCGCCCAGCCCGCCCGCCCCGACCGCTTCGCCTGCTCGCAGGCCACCTCGCTGGTCCTCCTCGGCATGGACACCTCCGAGGGGCGGCTGCTGTTCCGCGCCGCCGGCGGGCCGGCCGGGGACCGGGGATGGCTCGTCGAGCTCGCCGCCGACGCCGCCGCCGCCCGCGTCCACCCCGCCGGCGACGGCACCCCCTACGGCGGCTCGATCGGCCCCGGCCCGGTCTTCGCGTTCTCCGACTGCGGGTCCACCTGCCTCCAGGCGGTGCGCTGGAACGGCGGCGAGTGGGAGCCGTTCGGCGAGCGGCTGACGGCGCCGCAGGCGGCGACCGTCCACGCCACCTACGACGCCTCCGGCGCCCCGTGGGCGGTGCTGATGGCGGTCGAGTCGCACGCCGAGGGGGCGACCGCCTGGGCCTACCGCCTCGACGGCCGCGAGTGGCAGGCCGCCGGCTCCCACCACGTCCTCGCAGCCGGCTCGGCCGAGGCGGTCCCCGATCCCGGCCACGCCGGCGCCGTGCTCTCCGGCACCGGCCGCTTCGCGCCCGGCGCGGCCCCCGCCGCCTGGCTCGCCGCGCTCCCCCGCCTGCCGGCCGAGCGCTCCGGCGTGCTGGTGCCGGCGCCGCCGGGGGCCGCCTACGTGTCGAGCGACGGCGAGCTCTTCCTCAGCGTGGACGGCGCCGCCTGGGTGCGCACCCGCTGGACCCCCTGGGGCCGCATGCCGACCCGCATCTGGACCCCCGGCCGGGACTTCGTCGTCGACCTCCCCGCCTCCGACCACCGGCAGGCGGTGTCGGTGGTGTGGTTCGACCGCCGCCGCGCCGGCGAGGAGAGGCTGGTGCTCACCGAGTGGTCTCCGGCCACCGACTGGCGGGTGCTCGCCGACCTCGCGCCGCAGGTGACGACCTCGAACGGCGACGCCCTCGACTACGCCGACTTCTTCGTCGTCGCCCCCGGCCGCTGGCTGCTGACCACCGGCTGCGTGCACACCGCGAACGGCTCGGGTCTGGTGGTCCGCACCTACGGCCCGGAGGGGCTCTCGGCGCCTCGCTTCGTGCCGATCGTCGCCGCCGAGGCGGCCCCGCCCGCCGAGCCGCCCGGCGAGTAGCTCCGCGGCTCGGCTAAGCTCACCGTCTCATGGAATGCCCGTTCTGCGGCGGTGCGACGCAGGTCAAGGACAGCCGGCCGATGACCGCCGGCATCCGGCGGCGGCGCGAGTGCGTCGTCTGCAAGGGCCGCTTCACCACCCACGAGCGGTTGGCGCCGGCCGACGTGCGGGTGATCAAGCTCACCGGGCGGGCCGAACCCTTCGACCGCGCCAAGCTGGAGCGCGTCGCGCGGCGGGTGAGCCGCGACACCGACCTCGGCGAGGACGCGCTCGCGGCCGCGGTGCGCTACGTCGAGGCCGACCTCCACCGCTCCGGCAGGACCTCGATCGAGAGCTGGGAGCTGGTCCAGATGCTCGCCGAGCGGCTCGCCCGCCTCCACCCCGACGCCCACCGCCGCTTCCTCGCCGACTACACCGACGCCGAGGGCCGCCTGGTGCGCCCCCGCCGCCGCGCGCCGGAGGACGACGGCGAGCAGATGCCGCTGTTCGAGGCCGCCCCGGACGGGGCGCGCGAGGGGTGACCTCGCCCCGCCGCTACTCCCCCAGCGCTCCGTAGCGCACCAGCCGGAAGCGCGGCCCCTCCGCCGCGCGCAGGCGGGCGGCGAGCGGCTCGTGGAGGTCGTCCTCCCACGCCGTCCAACGGGCGAAGAAGGCCTCGGCGGCGGCCGGGTCGCCGGCGAGCTGGACCTCCATCACCGCGCCCAGGAGCTCGCGGACCACCGCCGGGTAGCGCTCGGCGCGGAGCGCCAGCCGGCCGTCCTCGCCGACCGTCAGGAGGCCGCGGTCGAGGAAGAAGTTGAGCTGCGCGAGCTGCATCGTCTGGTACGGCTGGTCGGGGCGCGGGCGGGTGGTCTGGAGGGTGCGCAGGATGCCGCTCGCCTGGACCGCGCGCAGCCGCTCGGCGGACACCGCGCCCTCGCCGTGCAGGTGGTGGAGGGCGACCAGCGAGACGAGGTCCGCCTTCATCTCCTCGAGCGCGTCGGCCCAGCGCTCGAGCGCCTGGTCGAGCGGCGCGCCGGCGCGGGTGCGGTCGGGGCCGAGGTAGTGGCCGATCTCGTGCCACAGCGTGCGGTGGAAGCCGCCCTCCGGCGCCAGCCAGTCGGCGAGCTCCGGCGCCACCGCCGCCCGCCACACACGGTCGGTCAGCGCGAAGAGCTCGGGGTGGGTCATCACGTTCTCGCGCAGGAGGATGGTGCGGCCGTAGCGGCGCGAGAACAGCGGGTCGTTGGGCAGGATGGTCGCCGTGTTGGTGCCGCGCGCCTGCCCGAAGTCGGCGACCACGCGGTAGACGCCCACCGGCACGTCCGAGCGCACCCGCTTCTCCGACGCGTAGGGCAGGAGGTCCTCGATCGCCTGGAGGTCGGCCAGCGCCCGCGCCAGCTCCTCGGAGGCCGCGCGGTCGGCGACCAGGAGCGACAGCGAGTGGAACGCCTTGACCCCGAAGAGCGCGTCGTCGTAGGTCTCGTAGGCGCCGATCTGGGCGTTGAGGTTGCGGAAGCGGCCGGTCACCCACGAGGCGTCGCCGCTCTCGTAGTCGTTCGACAGGAGGTCGCGGCCGCGGTTCCGCAGATAGCGGGCGAGCTCCGCGTCGTCGCCCTCCACCGCGTCGGCGGCGGCGAAGAGGCGGCGCTGCGCCTCGCCCAGCTCGTCGGCGTAGGCGACCGCGTAGGGGACGGCGTAGAGCGCGGCCGGGTCGGGCCGGCGGGCGAGCGCGGCGAGCCGGCCGGCGAGCCCGGGATGGAGGACGGCGAGCGCCGGGTGCCGCTCGAGCGCGGCGCGGTCGCGGGCGACGCTCTCCGCCGTCGCCCGCCGCACCACCGTGCGTTCGCCGAGCACCTCGTCGCGCCGCTCCGGGTGGGCGGCGAGGAAGGCCTCGACCTCCTCGCGCCCGATCCCCCACGGGTAGACGTTCTTCCCCGGCACCTCGGGATCGACCGCCAGGAACGGCTCGCGGCGGTTGTCGAGGGTGGTGGCGATCGGCCCCTGGAAGAGGCGGTAGAGGGTCGACAGCTCCTCGGCCTCGTCCCCGGCGGGCAGCGCCGCCAGCCGCTCCCGGGCCTCCGCCGCCTGGTGGTGGCGCGACTCCTCGTAGAGCCGCTGCATGATCGCGCCGACGGCGAGGAGCTCGTCGACGGCGCGGCGCTCGCCGGGGGTGAGGTGGGAGAGGTCGGGGGCGAGGCGGAGCTCGAGCGTCTTCTCGAGGACGGCCTGGCGGCGGGCGGCGGGCCAGGGCGGGGTGGGCGGATCGGCGGCAAGGGCTGCGGAGGAGGGCACGAGGAGGAGGGCGGCGAAGGTGACGAGGCGGATCATCGGGAAAGGCTAGCAGCAGGGCGTCGGGGCTGGCGCAGGGGAGTGCCGGGACCCGGGGAGGAGAGGGAGCATAGACCCCGGCACCGCGATCGCCGTCCCGGTGCAGGGCCGGGATCGCCCTCCTGCCGAGGGGTTTCTGTTCGGCAGCTCGGAGCCTCAACCTCCCGCCGAACGTTCGCTCCGCATCCGTTCCGGGCACTCCGTCGAGGGCTGCCGGAGGTACTCGCGGGTCGCCTTCGCACCGCTCTCGATCAACGCGCACTTCTGCTCCCGGGTGAGGCCGAAGTCGGTGGTGGCGATGCCCAGGGGGTCGATGAAGACGCTGCGGCGGACGTCGTCGGGGTCGGCGCAGACGTCGTCGGTCTGGACGGCGAGGAGGCTCGCGAAGACCTGCTCGGTGTAGGCGACGAAGTCGTCGACCGGCTTGGCGTCGGGGAGCCCGCCGAGGTAGAAGCCGAGGGTCTCGCCGGCGTCTTCGCGCTGGTCGAAGAGGCCGATCGGGTAGTTCATCAGCACGCCGCCGTCGACGAAGACGTCGCCGGCGATCTCCTGGGCGGTGAAGTAGAAGGGGATCGCCATCGAGGCGCGCACGGCGTCGGCCAGCGGCAGGTCGGCCCAGCGCGGGTCCTCGTGCGAGAAGACCACCCAGTCGCCCCGGTCGAGATCGGTGGAGACGACGTAGAGGTCGCGGAAGGCCGGGTCCGCCTCGGCGCGGGCGTGGAGGTCGGCGAAGGTGGCGCGGCGGTCGCCCAGGCGCTGTTCGACCAGGCACTCGAAGAGGCAGGTGGCGGCGAACGCCGGGTGCCAGCCGTACTGCTCGAACAGGCGCTCGGCGTCGGTGAGGAAGGTGCCGTCGCGGAACTCGTCGAAGTCGAGGTCGAGGACGATGCGGGTGACCTCCTCGGGGGTGTAGCCGAGAGCGACGACGAGCGCGGTGATCGAGCCGGCGGAGGTGCCGGCGATGCGGTCGACGCCGTCGAGGCCGCCGGCCGCGCCGAGCGTCTGGAGCGCCCCGGCGTAGGCGACGCCCTTGACCCCGCCGCCCTCGAAGGCGAGGTTCCGCCAGCGCCCGGCGGGGGCGGCGCCGGCCACAGCGCCGAGGTCGAGCGGCGGACAGCTCGGCCCCTCCGCCGCCAGCACCGTCGCGCAGTCGCAGGGCGGCGCCGGCGGCAGGCTGCGGCAGCCGCCGGCGGTGACGGCGGCGACGACGGCAACGGCGGCGATCTGCGCTCGGCGCATCCCTGTCCCTCCTCCATCCTCGGGTCAGATTCGCGCATGCTACACCGCCCGGCACGCGATCGGCTTACCACAGCGGCGAGAAATCTTGGCGCACCTGGCCCCGTTGTTGCTCGGCACCGTCGGCCAAACACGGCGACCCGCAAATCGTGAGCGAGACGCAACCCCAAC
>DATABP010000820.1:0-3789 GCA_036259515.1 Thermoanaerobaculia bacterium
GTCGAGGCGGTCGAGGCACGCTCCGGCACCCTGCCTCTCTCCGAGCGGCTCTCCGGCGTCGTCCGCGCCGAGAACCAGGTCGCCATCCGGCCGGAGATCGAGGCGCCGGTGGTCGAGGTGTGGGTGCGGAGCGGGCAGGCCGTCGAGCGCGGCCAGCCGCTCGTCCGCCTCGACGACTCCGCCCTGGCCGACCAGCTCCGTCAGGCCGAGGCGGCGGTGCGGCTGGCCGAGGGCTCCGCCGTCGAGGCGCGGGCGCGCACCACCGAGCTCGAGGCGCAGGTGGTGCGCACGCGGGTGCTCGCCGCGCAGGACCTGGTCAGCCAGCTCGAGCTCGAGACCCAGGAGGCGCAGCTCGCCGCGGCGCTCGCCGTCGCCGAGCAGGCGGCGGCGCGGGTCGAGCAGGCGCGGGCCACCGTCGCCGAGCGCCGGAACGCCCGCGGCAAGACGGTGGTGCGCGCCCCGGTCGCCGGCCGGCTGGGGCAGCTCCTCGCCGAGGTCGGCATGCTGGTCGATCCGTCGACCGTGCTCACCGTGGTCGGCGACCTGGGCGACCTCGTCGTCGAGGTGCCGCTGACCCAGGAGATGCTCGCCTACGTGCGCGAGGGGCAGAGCGTGCGGGTGTCGACGCCGGCGCTCGGCGAGCGCGCCGTCGAGGCCACGCTCACCCGCATCTCGCCCTTCCTCGCCGGCAGCTTCTCGACCGTCGGCGAGATCGACCTCCACGGGCCGACGCGCGGCCTCCTCCCCGGCATGTTCGTCACCGTCGACGTGCTCTACGGCGAGAGCGAGCGCGCCACCCTGGTGCCGCTCGCCGCGGTGTGGGAGGACCCGCGGAGCGGCGAGCGCGGGGTGTGGACGGTCGACCTGTCGCGGCCGGCGGCGGCCGAGGGCGAGGACGCCGAAGACGCCGCCCCGCGCGCCGAGCCGGCGCGGGGAGGCGACCTCTCCGCCGCCGCCTACCCCGTCGACTTCCGGGTCGTCCGCGTGCTCGCCGAGGGCGGCGACGCCGCCGGCGTCTCCGGGCTCGACCCCGGCACCTGGGTGGTGACCGTCGGCCAGCACCTGCTCGCCGACCGCGAGGCCGTCGCCGCGCGCGTGCGGCCGACCACCTGGGAGCGGGTGGTCGAGCTCCAGGGCCTCCAGCGCGAGGACCTGGTCGAGGGCTTCCTCGCCGAGCAGCAGCGCCAGGCGCGGGTGTTCGGCGCCGTGCCGCCGTCGAACGAGGAGTACCTCGGCGGCGGCCCGGGCCCGGAGCCCGCCGCCGGCGGCGCGGCGGAGGGAGGGTAGCGGCGGTGTCGCTCCCGGCGCTCGCCATCCGGAGGCCGGTGGCCACCGCCATGGTCTACCTGATGCTCGTCGTCGTCGGCCTGGTCTGCCTGCGCAGCCTGCCGGTCGACCTCCTGCCGGAGATCGAGTTCACCCAGCTCACCGTCCGGGTGCGCTACCCCAACGTCGGCCCGGCGGAGATCGAGCAGATCGTCACCGATCCGATCGAGAACGCGGTCTCCGGGCTGCCCAACCTCGAGCGGGTGACCTCGGAGTCCGAGGAGGGCTCGTCGCGGGTGCGGCTGGAGTTCGCCCGCGGCACCGACGTGGACGAGGCGGCGAACGACCTCCGCGCCGCCCTCGACCGCCTCCGCGACGAGCTGCCGGTCGAGGCCGAGGCGCCGGAGATCCTCAAGCTCGACCTCGACCGCGTCGAGGTGGTCAGCCTCGCCGCCACCTCCACCCGGCCGCTCGAGGAGCTGACCCTCCTGCTCGAGAACGACCTCGCCCGCCGCTTCGAGCAGATCCCCGGGGTCGGCGCGATCGAGATCCGCGGCGGCATCTACCGGCAGGTGCGGGTGGAGCTCGAGCGCGACCGCCTCAAGGCGACCGGGCTGACCGCGCTCGACGTCGAGGAGGCGCTGGCGCGCGAGAACGTCACCCTCCCCGGCGGCGACGTCAAGCGCGGCTTCGCCGACCTCTACGTGCGCACCCTCGGCGAGTACCAGACGCTCGACCAGATCGCCCAGACGGTGGTGACGGTGGTCGACGGAGCGCCGGTGCGGGTGGAGGACGTCGGCCAAGTGGTCGACGCCTACGAGGACGTCCCCTACCTCGCCGAGGTCAACGGCATGCCGTCGGTGTCGCTCGGCATCCAGAAGCAGAGCGGCGCCAACACCGTCGCCGTGGCCCGCGACGTGCGCCGCGAGGTCGAGCGGGTCAACGCCCAGCGCGACGACGTCCACCTCACCGTCTTCGCCGACCAGAGCGAGTTCATCCGGCAGTCGATCGACAACGTGCGGAGCTCGGCGATCGGCGGCGGCCTCCTGGCGGTCCTCATCCTCTACCTGTTCCTGCGCAACCGCGCCTCGACGGCGATCATCGCGCTGTCGATCCCGATCTCGATCGTCTCCACCTTCGGGCTCCTCTACTTCGGCGGGCTGACGCTCAACCAGATGACCTTCGGCGGCCTGGCGCTCGGCGTGGGGATGATCGTCGACGGCTCGATCGTGGTGCTGGAGTCGATCGTCAGGAAGCGCGAGGAGGCGGAGATGGAGCCGGCCGAGGCGGCGCGGGTGGGGGCGACCGAAGTCTCCGGCGCCATCGTCGCCTCGACGCTGACCACCAGCATCATCTTCCTGCCGGTGGTGTTCACCCAGACCACCTCGGGCGCCCTCTTCCAGGCGCTGGCGCTGGTCGTCGTCTTCTCGCTCGTCTGCGCGCTGGCGGTGGCGCTGACCGTGGTGCCGATGCTCTCCGCCCGCTTCCTGCGCATGCAGCCGCCGGAGGAGCGCCGGAAGACCACGGTCGCCCGCTTCTCGCGGCGGATCGAGGGCTGGTACACGGCGCGGCTCGAGCGCGCGATCGTCCGCCGCGGCCGGGTGTTCGCGGTCACCGGGCTCCTCCTCGCCGTGTCCCTGGCGCTGTTCCCGCTGATCCCGGTCGAGCTGGCGCCGCCGGTCGACGCCGACGAGATCGGCATCGACGTCGAGATGGCGCAGGGCACCAACATCGCCGTCGTCCGCGCCTACCTCGACGAGCTGACCGTCCTCGCCCGGCGGGTGCTGCCGCCCGAGGACGTCGAGGTGGTGTCGGCCGAGGTGCGGGGCGGCGACGCCGAGCTCGAGGTCAAGCTCAAGCCGCAGGGGGAGCGCACCCATTCGAGCGAGGAGCTGGTCGAGATGCTGCGCGCCGCCGTCGACGGACAGGTGCCGGGGGCGGAGATCCGCATCGACGCGGCCCCGGGGCTGTGGATCCTGCGCCGGGTGTTCAGCTCCGGCGGCGGCGACGAGGACCTCGAGATCGAGCTCCAGGGCTGGGACCTCGAGATCGCCGACGACCTCGCCGCCGAGATCCGCCGCCGCGTCGAGGCGCTGCCGGGGATCACCGACGTGCGGGTGAGCCGCCGCGAGGGGCAGCCGGAGGCGACGCTGGTCCTCGACCGCGACCGCATCGCCCAGCTCGGCCTCTCGATCCGGGAGGTGGCGCGCACCGTCCAGGCCAACGTCGGCGGCGTCGAGGCCGGCCGCTTCCGCGAGGAGGGGCTCGAATACCCCATCGTCGTCCGCCTCCAGCCCGAGGACCGCCTGAACAGCCAAGACCTGCGGAACGTCTCCCTCACCACGCCGGCAGGCGCCTCGGTGCCGCTCTCCGCCCTCGTCGAGTGGCGCCGCGACCGGGCGCCGGTCTCCATCGAGCGCGTGGACGGCCAGCGGGTCACCTACGTCACCGCCGGCCTCGATGCCTCCGACGTTGGCCTGGAGGATGCGGCCGACGTCGCGCACCGACAGGCCCAGCTCGGCC
>DATABP010000821.1:0-5530 GCA_036259515.1 Thermoanaerobaculia bacterium
GCCGGCGATCTCGCGCAGCCCCGGCTCGAAGGCCTCGACCGCCGCCCGCATCCAGGCGGCGTCGGCGTCGAGCCGCGGCGCCGCGAGCCGGCGCAGCGGGGCGCCGGCCGGCGGGGTCTCTCGCGTCGCGGGGCTGCTCAAGATGACGCCCTGTTTACGCCATCCGCCGGGTGGCTGTCAAGCGGCTCGGCTCGCCACGCTCACGTCTGGCAGCCGGGGCAGTGATATGTGCTCCGCCCCGCCTGGACGAACCGCCGCACCGGCGTGCCGCAGCGCGGGCAGGGGAGGCCCTCGCGGTCGTAGACGGCGAAGGTCGCCTGGAAGTAGCCGGCGCGGCCCTCGCCGTCGACGAAGTCCGAGATCGACGAGCCGCCCTGGGCGATCGCCCGCAGCAGCGTCTCGCGCACCGCGTCGGCGATCCGCCGCCAGCGCGCCGGCGAGATCCGCCCCACCGACCGCTTCGGGTGGAGGCCGGCCGCCCACAGCGCCTCGGAGGCGTAGATGTTCCCCACGCCGACGACGACGCCGGCGTCCATCAGGAACGGCTTGACCGGCCCGCGCCGCCGGCGCGCCGCCGCCGCCAGACAAGCGCCGTCGAAGCCGTCGCCGAGCGGCTCGACGCCCAGCCGCGCGAAGTGCGGGTCGTCGTCGACCGCGTCCGTCGGCAGGGTGAAGGCCACCCCGAACCGCCGCGGGTCGACGAAGCGCAGGCGCCGCCCGGAGGCGAGGTGGAGCACGAGGTGCTCGTGGAGCGCCGGCGGGCTCGCGTCGTCCGCCTCGGCGACGGTCAGCCGGCCGCTCATCCCCAGGTGGAGGGCCAGCGTCGCCCCGCCGTCGAGGTCGACGAGGAGGTACTTCGCCCGCCGCCGCACCTCGCCCACCCGCCGGCCCTCGAGGTCGCGGGCCAGCGCCGCGCGGTCGAGCGGCTCGCGGAGCGCCGGCGCCCGCGCCTCGACCCGCGCGATCGTCTCGCCGACGAGCCGCGGCGCGAGCGAGCGGCGGACGACCTCGACCTCGGGGAGCTCGGGCATCGGTCGATGCTATCCCTCCCCGCGCGGCTACAATGCCGCCCATGGACCGCCCCTTCCTCCTCGGCGTCGCCGGCGGGACCGGCTCGGGGAAGTCGACCGTCGCCCGCCGCATCCTCCACGCGGTGGGCGAGACGCGGCTCGCGCTGCTCGAGATGGACGCCTACTACCGCGACGTCGAGTGGGGCACCGAGGCCGACCTCCTGCACCACAACTTCGACCATCCGTCGGCGCTCGACTTCGCGCTCCTCACCCGGCACCTCTCCGACCTGCGCGCCGGCCGCGCCGTCGAGGCGCCGATCTACGACTTCAAGGTCCACCGGCGCACCGAGCGCACGCGCGCCCTCCGGCCGGAGGCGGTGATCATCGTCGAGGGCATCCTGGTGCTCGTCGACCCGCGGGTGCGCAAGCTCCTCGACTTCAAGATCTACGTCGACACCGACGCCGACGTGCGGCTGGCGCGGCGGCTGCGGCGCGACATCGAGGAGCGCGGGCGGGCGGTCGGGGACGTGCTGCGGCAGTACGAGGAGAGCGTGCGGCCGATGCACCTCGAGTTCGTCGAGCCGTCGAAGCGCTGGGCCGACGTCATCATCCCCGAGGGCGGCGAGAACACCGTCGCCATCGAGATGGTCGCCGCGCGGGTGGAGAAGGTGCTCGAGCTGGGGGACCGGCTCAGAACGGCCACAGCCGCGGGATGAGCAGCACGGCGAGCAGCCAGAAGACCAGCGTCAGCGGCGCCCCGGCGCGGAAGTAGTCGGCGAAGCGGTAGCCGCCCGGGCCGTAGACCATCATGTTCGTCTGGTAGCCGATCGGGGTGAGGAAGCTCATCGAGGCGGCGTAGGTCACCGCCATCAGCAGCGGCTTGGGGTCGATCCCCAGGCTCGCCGCCGCCGACACCGCCACCGGCACCATCAGCACCGCCGCCGAGTTGTTGGAGATCAGCTCGGTGACCAGCGTGGTGGCGACGACGACCAGCGCCACCACCGCCACCGGCCCCAGCGGCCGCCCGAGGTCGGCCACCGCCCCGCCGGCGATCGCCGCCAGGCCGTGCTTCTCGAGCGCGAGGCCGAGCGGCAGGATCGCTGCCAGCAGGAAGATCACCGACCAGTCGATCGCCTTGTAGGCCTGCGGCATGGTCACCGCGCCGAGCACCAGGAGCGCGACGACGCCCAGGAGCGCGGCCTTGAGGATCGGCATCAGCCCGCTCGCCGCGGCGAGCGCCACCAGGGGGATGATCGCCGCGCCGATCCACCAGCGCCGCGACAGGCGGAGCTTGACGCCGACCTCGCGGAGCGGCACGAAGTCCTCCTGCTGCTCGAGCCCCTGCACCCGCACCCGCGGCCCGAAGACGAGCAGGATGTCGAACGCCTGGAGCGGCAGGAGCGCCACCTTGTCGCGGATCACCTCCCCCAGCCGGTTGACCGCCAGGACGAAGCTGCCGTAGCGCTTGCGGAAGTCGACGTCCGCGAGGCTGCGGTCGACCAGCCGCGACTGCGGCGCCACCTGCACCTCGGCGAGGACGTTGGTCTGGTCGGCGAGCTCGGCGTCGTCGAGCTTGACGTCGGAGAGGAGCAGGAGGCCGTAGTGCTCCTTGAGCGCCACGACGTCCTCCATCGCGCCGCGCACCAGCAGCACGTCGCCGCCGGCGAGCCGGGTGTTGCGGAGGTCGTGGGCGATCTTCTCGGAGCCGCGCAGCACCTCGAGCATGGTCAGACCGAAACGCTCGGAGAGCCCCACCTCGACGACGGTCTTCCCCACCAGGGGCGACGCCGGCGGCACCCGCACCTCGGTGAGATAGGCGGCGAGCTGGTACTTGCCGGTCAGGCTCCGCGTCTCGACCCGCGCCGGCAGCACCCGCACGAGCACCAGCACCGAATAGGCGACGCCGACGGCGAGAAACGCGAGCCCGAGCGGGGCGAGCTCGAAGACTCCGAACGGCGGCAGCCCGTGAGCGACCGCGAGCGAGCTGGTGAGGAGGTTCGTCGAGGTGCCGATCAGGGTCACCGTGCCGCCGGCGATCGACACGTAGGAGAGCGGCAGGAGGAGCTTCGACGGCGAGAGCCGGTAGCGCTTGGCGACCAGCAGCGCCACCGGCATCAGCACCGCCACCGTCGCCGTGTTGCTGACGAAGGCGGAGACGAGGCCGGCGAGGAGGAGCAGCACCAGCATCGCCCGCGGCCCCGAGTCGCCGGCCCAGCGGGTGATCCGGTGGCCCAGGCGGTCGATCACCCCGCTCTGCACCAGCGCCTCCGAGAGGATGAACATCATCATCACGGTGATCACCGCCGGATTGGCGAAGCCGGCGATCGCCTCCTCCGGGGTGACCAGGTCGAAGAGCAGGAGAAGCCCCAGCGCGACGAGCGCGGTGACCTCGATCGGCAGCCACTGGCGCGCGAACGAGACGAGCGCGAAGGCGAGGATGGCGAGGAGGAGCGGGATCTCCATGATTGTGGACTGCCGGGCGCGCGGGCGGCCGGAGCTTACCGTGGCGCCGCGCGGTAACATCCCGGCGATGCCCTACCTCCTCCGGGTGCGCACCCGCTTCGAGGCCGCCCACCACCTGACCTCCTACCGCGGCCGGCCGGAGCCGGTGCACGGTCACTCGTGGCAGGTCGAGGCGGCGCTCGCCGCCGCCGAGCTCGACGAGGAGGGGATCGGCGTCGACTTCGTCGCCGTCAAGCGGGCGCTCGACGAGCTCGCCGCCCGCTTCGACCACCGCGACGTCAACGCCGTGCCGCCGTTCGACGCGACCTCGCCGACCACCGAGCGGATCGCCGCGTGGTTCCACGACGCGCTCGCAGAGCGGCTGGGGCCGCAGGCGGGTCTGGTCGAGGTGACGGTGTGGGAGGGGCCGGACGCCTCGGCCACCTACCGTCCGGCGGGGTCGGCGAGCGAGGGGGCGGCGCGGTGAAGGCCGGCGTCGGCGCCATCCTCCGCCCCGAGCAGGAGCGCTACCTCGAGCGCCTGCTGCCGCCGCGCGACGCGCTCCTCGCCGAGATGGAGGAGCACGCCCGCCGCGACGGCATCCCGATCGCCGACCCGGAGGTGGGGCGCCTGCTCGAGGCGCTGGCGCGCGCGGCGACCACCAGCGGCGCCGGGCGCATCGTCGAGCTGGGCACGGCGATCGGCTACGGCGCCCTGCGGCTCGCCCGCGGCGCCCCCGAGGCGCGCGTCGTCACCGTCGACCGCGATCCGGCGATGCTCGCCACCGCCCGCGCCTACCTCGAGCGCGCCGGCGTCGCCGGCCGCGTGGAGCTCGTCGAAGCCGAGGCCCTCGACGCCATCGCCCGCCTGGCGCCCCCCTTCGACCTCGCCTGGATCGACGCCGCCAAGCCCGACTACCGCCGCTACCTCGACCGCCTGCTCCCCCTGGTCCGCGTCGGCGGCTTCCTCGTCTTCGACAACCTGCTGTGGAAGGGCCGAGTCGCCGAGCCCGCCGCCGACGACGACCCCGCCGCCGACGCCCTCCGCGCCTTCAACGGCTATCTGTCGATCCACCCCCAGCTCGCCGCCAGCGTCCTGCCCTTGGGCGACGGCGTGGGCGTGGCCGTGAAGCTCAAGGCCACCGTCCTGGAGCAGGGCGGCCCCTACTGACCAACCCCCGCACCCGCCCGTCGAACGCGCGCGTGCCCCGGCCGCCGGGCCGCCCCGCACCCGCGGGCCAACCCTGCACGGCCGGAGCCGCCGCCGCCGTTCCGCGGGCCCGTCAGTCGGCGTACTTCACGCTGCAGCCGTACGGCCGCGTGGTCGCCGGATCGATCGCCTGACCGGCGGCGTGCGCGATCAGACCGGCGTCGACGTAGTTGCCGCGCGCCGCCTTGTCCTTCCGCCCCGGCGGATCGTCGTCGATCGCGCCGTTGTAGGCGAGCTTGCCCTCTGCGTCGACGATGTACATGTGCGGCGTGGTGCGGGCGCCGTAGGCGCGGCCCACCTCGCCCGACTCGTCGTAGAGGATGGTGTAGTCGATGCCGCGCTCGGCGGCCCACTCCTTGTGCTCGGCGGGCGCCAGGAGCTCGCCGCTCTCCTCGCTCGTCGAGTTGATCGCCAGCCACACCACGTCGCGGTGCTTGGCGACGAGGTCGGTCATCGTCGCCTCGCGGGCGTGGCGGTCGGACACCGGGCAGTTCGGGTTGATCCACTCGAGCACGACGGTCTTGCCGCGGTGGTCGGCGAGAGAGACGGTGTTGCCGTCGAGGTCGGTGAGGCTGAAGGCGGGGGCGACCGTGCCGACCGCCACCGCGGCCGGCGCCGGCGCGGCGCAGGCGAGGGTGACGAGGAAGGCGAGCGCGACGACGGCGAGGGAGCGACGAGAGTGCATCTTGATTTCCTCCAGGTTCGGTGTCGTTCTACGGTGAAGTGTCGGACGGGACGGGAAGCGTGGCGGCGGCGACCGCGTCGCCCTCCGCCCGCGGCACCAGCCGGCGGGTGTCCGCCACCCACACGGCGGCGGCGGCCAGCGCGGCGAGGACGACGGCGAGCGCCGCGGTGAGGAGCCGCCGCCG
>DATABP010000822.1:0-3323 GCA_036259515.1 Thermoanaerobaculia bacterium
CCACCGCGAGCGGCGCCGACTCGACGAGGGGATCAAGCGCTTCCTCGCCGATCTCGGAGGCTGATCTCCCGAGGCTCCCGGGGTGCCGCGGCGCGTCATCCTGGCACGCTTCTTTCAACGCCGCTCGGGACAGGCCATCGAAGTCCGCGACGAAGGTCGCGCGCGGACGGGAGGGAGCGACCGTGTCCAGCGAAAAAGTCCGCATCGCCGTCGTCGGCGTGGGCAACTGCGCGTCCGCCCTGATCCAGGGGCTGACCTTCTACCGCGACGCGCCGATCGATCGGGCGGTGCCGGGGCTGATGCACGTCGACCTCGGCGGCTACCACGTGCACGACGTCGAGGTGGTCGCCGCCTTCGACGTCGACGAGCGCAAGGTGGGCCGCGACCTCGGCGAGGCGATCTACGCGCCGCCCAACAACACCTTCCGCTTCGCCGAGGTCGGCGAGCTGGGGGTGACGGTCCGCCGCGGGCCGACCTACGACGGGCTCGGCAAGTACCTCCGGGACGAGGTCCCCGAGTCGCCCGAGCGGCCGGTCGACGTCGCCCGCGTGCTGCGCGAGAGCGGCGCCCGCATCGTCGTCTCCTACCTGCCGGTGGGCTCCGAGCGCGCCACCCAGTTCTACGTCGAGCAGGCGCTCGCCGCCGGCTGCGGCTTCGTCAACTGCATCCCGGTGTTCATCGCCTCGAACCCGTACTGGCAGAAGCAGTTCGAGCGCCACGGGCTGCCCATCGTGGGGGACGACGTCAAGTCGCAGGTGGGCGCCACCATCGCCCACCGCGCGCTGACCCAGCTCTTCCGCGACCGCGGCGTCCGCCTCGACCGCACCTACCAGCTCAACTTCGGCGGCAACAGCGACTTCCTCAACATGCTCGAGCGCGAGCGCCTGCGCTCGAAGAAGGTGTCGAAGACGCAGGCGGTGACCAGCCTCCTCGCCGAGCCGCTGCCCGAGGGCTCGGTCCACGTCGGGCCCTCCGACCACGTGCCGTGGCTCGAGGACCGCAAGTGGTGCTACATCCGCATGGAGGGCACCACCTTCGGCAACGTGCCGCTGTCCTGCGAGCTCAAGCTCGAGGTGTGGGACTCCCCGAACTCCGCCGGCGTGGTGATCGACGCCATCCGCTGCGTCCAGCTCGCCCTCGACCACGGCGTCGCCGGCGCTCTCGCGGGGCCGTCGAGCTACTTCATGAAGTCGCCGCCGGTGCCGCTCTCCGACCACGAGGCGCGGCAGCGCACCGAGGCCTTCATCCGCGGCGAGGAGCTGCCGCGGGCGGTGGGCGGGGTGGCGGCGGGTCTGCGGGCGGCGGAGTAGGGGCCGGCTCTCAGCGGCGCGCGCCGGCCGCCGGCGCGAAGAGGAAGGGGTCGATCGTCACCGGCGCCCGCCAGCGGGCGTCGGCGTGGCGGACCACCCGCGCCCAGCTCCGTGCCGCCCCGAGCTCCTCCTGCCGCTCGCTCTCGTCGGCGGCGTGGATGGCGGCGAGCAGGTGGTGGCGCAGCGCGCCGGCCAGCGCGTTCGAGGCCCCGGCCAGCCAGTAGGCGTCGCGCAGCGGCCCGGTCAGCCGGCGGGCGCGGCCGGCGGCCACCAGGTAGGCGGCGGCCAGCCGGTCGTGGTGGCGCCGCGCCGCCGGCTCCCAGTGGCCGAGGCTGACCAGCCACGACGAGAGGTCCTCGAGCGGCGAGCCGCGGCGCAGCCTCCCCCAGTCGACGAAGGTCACCGCCGGCGCGCCCGCGTGGCGGCCGATCAGCACGTTGCCGGGATGGACGTCGCCGTGGATCCAGGTGCCGCCGGCGGGCAGGAGCTGGCGGCGCAGCTCGGGGAGCGTGGCGACCAGCCGCTCGACGGCGCGGCGGACGCGGCGGATCGGCGCCCAGTCGGGTCCGGGCGGCAGGTCGGCGAACGCCTCGAGCGTCGCCGCGGCCATCTCCCGGAGGTCGCGCTCGTAGTCCCAGGCGGCGAGCTCCGCCGGGCGGTCGATCCCCGCCAGCTCGCGGTGCACCCGCGACAGCCGGCGGGTGGCCCGGCAGATCGCCGCCGGGTCGCTCCACGGCCAGCGGCGGGTGGCGCGGATCCACTCGAGGAACAGGACCTCGCCGCCGCCGGCGAGCTCGGCGCTGCCGAGGAGCGCGGGCGCCAGCCGTCCCGGCAGCCGGCTCGCCAGCTCGCGGTGGGCGGCGAGCTCGCGGTGCTGCTCGGGGTCGAGCCGCTTGGCGACGAAGCGCCAGCGCCGCTCGCGGCCGTCCTCGCGCCAGCGCACGGTCACCCGGCGGACGGCCGAGGCGATCAGCCCGCCGCGCAGCGGCTCGTACTCGATCTCCGCCGGCGGCCGGCCGAGCCGCTCGGCGACGAAGCCGGCGACGGCGCCGCGGAGGTCGGGATGGTGGAGGGTGGTCATGGCGGATCCGGGCTGCTCCTGCACGATGGCAGGCGACTTGAACCGCGGCGGCGGGCATGGAGCGCGCGCGCCTCTTGCTCGTCCGGCACGGCCACCGCCGAGGCGACGCCGCCGAGCGGCCGATCATGGTCGGCCAGGCCGACTACCCGCTGAGCTCGCAAGGCTGGCGCCAGGCGCGGGCGCTGGTGCGCGGCCTCGCCGCCGAGCCGATCGCCGCCGCCTACGCCAGCCCGCTGCGCCGCGCGCTGTCGACCGCCCGCGCCGCCCTCGCCGGCCGCGACGTGCCGCTCCACCGCTGCGCCGGCCTCCTGGAGATCGATTGCGGGGCGGTCGACGGCTGGTCGGTCGACGAGGTCAAGGCGCGCTACCCGGAGCGTTGGACGGCCAACGAGCGGCAGGACGACGACGGCTTCCGCTGGCCGGGAGGCGAGAGCTACGCCGAGCTGCGCCGCCGTGTGCTCGCCGCCTGCGACGCCATCGCCGCCCGCCAACCGGGCGCGACCGTCCTGGTGGTCAGCCACGCGGGAGCGGTCAACCAGGTGATCGGCCATCTCGAGGGCTCCCCCGCCGCCCGCTGGGAGCTCCACCGGCCGCGCAACTGCACGGTCACCGAGGTGCTGTGGGCGGCCGGCGAGGGGCGGATCGTGCGCTACGACGACGACGTGGCGGGGGTGGCGGAGGAGGGGTGAGCCGGCGCCCGGCCGGCGCCGAGGGTGGCGCTCGCCTCCCGGTACAGCGCGAGGTAGTCGGCGACCATCCGCCGCTCGTCCCAGCGCCCCTCGGCGGCGCGCCGGCAGGCGGTGGGATCGAGCTCGCCGGCGCGGGCGATCGCCGCCGCCAGCGCCGTCTCGTCGGTGGCGAGGAACCCGGTGCGGCCGTGGTCGACGATCTCCGGCAGCGCGCCGACCGGGGTGGCGACGACCGGCGTGCCG
>DATABP010000823.1:0-3884 GCA_036259515.1 Thermoanaerobaculia bacterium
GGGGTACCAGGGCGCTGCGGGTCAGTGGTGCACGAGGACCGTCTTGTTGCTGACGACCTCGAGCAGTTGCATCATGCCGCGGTCTTCGTGCGCCAGGATGTGGCAGTGCTGCACATACTGGCCGGTGAAATCGACGAAGCGGCTGCGCATCTTGAAGTAGCCGGGGATCGTCACCGTGCAGACGTCGGGGTTCTCGGTGCAGGTGGTGAACTCCTGGATGTCCGCCGGGCACCCGTCGAGCGTAGTGCACGTCGTCGACGGCAGCGCGACCGCGCGGCCGGTGGGGATGGCGAAGGTGTCCCACCACACCCACGGCCGCGGCAGCGGCGCGCACGCCTTCCAGGTCGACGGATCGGTGGGGTTCACGTAGCAGGGGTCGGTGGGATCGTCGACCTCCGCCAGGTTCGGCTGGAACAGCTCGACGATCTGGAACGGGTTGATGTGGATGTGGAAGGGGTGGGCGATGTCGGTCGTCCGGTTGGAGACCGTCCACTCCTCGTCGGTGTCGAGGATCATCGTCTGGTCGACGTGCTCGCCGTCGAACAGCTTGCCGTTGACCTCGTGGAACGGCATCTGGCCGCGGCCCTTGCGCTCCGAGCCCGGGACGGTGTTGAAGACGAGCTGGCGCTGCATGTAGATCGGGCCGGTGATGTCGGCGAGGAAGAGCGGCTGCTTGGGGAAGTCCGCCTCGTCCTGGATGAAGTCCATCGGCGGCTCGACGGCGTCGCCCTCGACGCGCACGGTGAGGAGCGTCTTCGGGCTGCCGCCCGGGACGTCGCTGACCGACTCCACGATCTGCAGCTCGTAGTCCCCCGCGTGCGCCGGGGCGCGGACGAGGAGGTCGGCGCGGTTGGCGGCGGCGAGGTTGAAGCGCGCGTTCTCGGCGCCCACCAGCTGGTAGTTGGCGAAGGCGAACTGCACCCCGTCCTGGGCGGTCTGCCGCCAGGCGGGGCTGTTGCCGCCCTGCCCGCGCTCGGTGAAGCCGTAGAACTGCACGAAGCTCCGCGGCGCCGCGTTGACGATGCGCCAGAGCTGCACCTGGTTGGGCTTCATGGTGAGCACCGGGTTGAGCCGGCCGTTGACCGACAGCGGCGCCGGGCCGCCCTTGTTCGTCGGGCTCATCACCTGGAGGCCGGCGTCGATCTGCTGGATCATCAACACCCGCTCCTCGAGGCCCCAGCCGCGGCGCTGCGGCGTCTCGCGGTAGAAGCGCCGCAGCGCCTCGTCGTAGTCGCCCTCGATGACGAACACGCCGGTCATGCCGTTGCCGACGTTGAGCGCCGTCGAGCCGTGCTTGTGGGCGTGGTACCAGTGGGTGCCCGGCGACTGTCCCATGCGCACCTTCGCCGGGTCGTAGGCCGGCAGCGGGAAGCAGTAGGGGTAGGCGCCGACGCTGTACTGCGGCCACTTCCCTTGCGCCAGCCGCTCGGCGTTGGGCGGCCACAGCCGCATGTCGGGCGGCAGGTCGCCGGGGACGCCCTTGTAGGGGGCGGTCCGGTCGTAGGTCTGGAGCAGCTTCTGCTGCTCGTCGCGCCAGGCGGCCGGGAGCTGGTCCCAGTGGTGCGGCGGCCCCTCGGCCGCGCAGCGGGCGAAGATGTCGTCGAACTGCTCGCGCACGAAGGCTTCCGACGGCTGGAGCTCGCCGTTCACGCGCAGCGCCGGGCGGATGAACAGCAGCACGTTGTCGCCGGTGGTGCTCGGCGTGGTGTGGGTGCCGTGGAAGTGGACGTTCGCGGTGCTCGAGCCGTGGAAGCAGTTGGGATAGACGTCGCCCGGCAGGTCGTTGACCCCCGCCATGCTGGGGTAGATCAGCACCGACTGGTCCGGGAAGTTGACCCGCGTCGCCCGCGCCTCGTCGCAACCGTCGGCCTTGCCCTGCTCGGTGAGATCGAGGGTGTTGGCGAACTGGCTGGTGTCGATGTGGTTGAGGAAGGCGAGCTGCACCATGTCGCCCACCTTGGCGCGCAGCGTCGGCCCGGGGATCGGGTCGCCGGTCGACGGCCAGTCGCGGCGCGGCTCCTGGGTGCTGTAGCCCAGGAAGTAGCGGAGCTGCTGCGGCCGGCAGGGCGTGCCGGACGACGACGAGGCGATCGAGCGCTGCTCGTCGCTGAGCATCAGGACGCCCTGGAGCAGGCCGTTCTGGCTGCGGATCTCGGGGATGACGAGGAGGTCGCGGCCGGGGGAGCAGTCGGGCTGCTGGGCGACGGCCGGCAGCGCGGCGGCCGCCGCGGCGAGGGCGAGGAGAAGGGTCGGTCTGCGTCGCATGTTTCGTCGTCCTCGCCTAGTCGACCTGGATGGTGCCGCGCTCGTCCGGGTGCAACGAGCAGGCGACGTCGAACGTCCCCTTGTTGGCGGACGCCCAGATCGCCGACTGATCGCCGTTCGGCGCGATCTGGTTGGGCATGAAGAAGGTGGCGTCGATCGAGCCGTCGGCGTTGAGCCGCCCCGGCCAGTGCGCCACGTCGTCCTCGTTGGTCCAGAAGATCTGGTCCAGCGTGAACGCCTGCAGGGTGGGGGGATCGAACACCGCCTGCGGCGGCGCTCCTTGCGTCCCCTTGCGGATCGCGATTCTCAACACGGCCGGCACGGTCGCCCTCCTCTCGTCGGCTGGCGATGGAGCTCGACCACCCCGGGCGGCGGCCGGCGAACCCTCTCGCGCAGCGATTCCACGAATGCAGGTGCACTCGGAGCGTGCGGGTCCGCGGCACGGACGCGCCCCGCCCCGGCGGCGTGGCGCGACCGCTAAGACCGCCGCTCCGGCGGCGGATGTCTGTGAAACGACCTGCTTAAGAAATCACAGGACGACCGGCGGAGTCAAGCCGGCGGGCGGTCACCGGCCGTGCGGCCACAGCCGCTCCCACCAGCTCCCCTCCTCCGCGGCCGGCGGGGGATCGCCGAGGCGCATCTTGCGGCGGACCTCGGAGAGCTCCCAGCCGGTGAGCTCCGCGAGGCGGCGGGCGTCGGTCTCGCGACGCTCGGCGAGCTCCTGACGGTAATCCTCCACCTCCTCGCACTCGTCGCCGCCGGTCCACGGGTGGCGCATCACGTAGCGGCCCTGGAAGTTGCTGCGGTCGCCGGTGACCTGGAGCTGGAGGTCCTCGGGGAAGTGGGCGCCGTCGTAGCGCAGGTGGAGGCGGGTGACGAAGACGTCCTGCGGCGCCGGCGGCGGTCCGGGCGGACGGATCGGCGTGCCGGGGCGCGGGCGCGGCTCCGGGCGCGGCGCGTCGACCCACCAGACGCCGAGGTCGCGCAGCTCCGCGCCCGACAGCGGATCGGCGGCGCAGGGGTCGCACCACGCCATGTCCCAGGCGTACTCCAGGAACACCGCCCGCATGTCGTGCTCGGCGACCTGGCGGGCGAACATCGCGCGGTAGAAGTCGCCGAACTCGTCCTCGACGAAGAGCGGCACGTCGAGGTCCGAGGGCAGCCGGACGGTGCGGTAGTTCGTCGTCTCGACGCGCCCGGTGCGGGTGAGCGCGAAGACGAACAGCTCCTGCGGCCCGGCGGCGTTGACCGTGCCGAGACGGATCGGCAGCATGAATTTCGGCGACTCGTAGGCGACCTGGAGCGGCCGCAGGAACGAGAAGCCCAGCCGCCGCTGCTCGGCGAGGTTCACCTTGGCGACGAAGAACCGCATCCCCTGCTTGAGGTAGCTGCCGATCACCTCCGAGGCGCCCGCGGGGATGCGGTAGCCGTTCTCGCGCAGCCAGGTCTCGAGCCCGGAGCTCTCCTCGGCGGAGAGGACGAGGACGTCGTACTCCCCCACCGTGTAGGCGGCCTCGATGGTCACCCCCAGCGCGTCGGCGCGGCGGCGCTCGGCGCCCGCCCCGGCGTCGCTGGGGGCCGCGCTCAGTTGGACCTCTTCCCGATACCGGTGGCAGGGG
>DATABP010000824.1:0-6966 GCA_036259515.1 Thermoanaerobaculia bacterium
AGCGAGACGGCGACGGCGACCGTCACCACCGGGCCATCGAGCCCGGCTGCGGCGAGCCGCGGCACGTCGGCCGGCGCCAGCGCCACCAGCGCCCGCACGCCGAGGGCGGCGAGCGCCAGCCCGAGGAGGCCGGCGGGCACGGCGAGCACCGCGCTCTCGGTGAGGAGCAGCCGCAGGAGCCGCCGCCGTCCGGAGCCCAGGGCGGTGCGGATCGCCATCTCGCGGCCGCGCGCGGCGCCGCGGGCGAGGAGCAGGTTCGCCACGTTGGCGCAGGCGATGACCAGCACCAGGAGCACGGCGCCCAGGAGCACCAGGAGCCGCGTCCGGTAGCCCTCGACCAGCGCCTCGACGACGCCGGTCACCCGCGGCTCGGTCTCCCGCTGGTGGTCGAAGGCGGAGGTCTGCAGGCGCTCGCCGATCGCCGCCAGCTCGCGCTCGGCCTCGGCCGCGGAGACGCCCTCCGCCAAGCGGCCGATCACCCAGTAGGAGTGCTCGTCGAGGCGCGCCAGGTCCTCGGCCGAGAAGCGCATCGGCAGCCACAGCTCGGGGCCGGTGGCGATCGGGTCGAACCGCGGCGGCATCACCCCGATCACCGTGTGGGGGACGCCGTCGATCTTGAGCTGCCGGCCGAGGGCGCCGCGGTCGCCGCCGAAGCGGCGGCTCCACAGGCCGTGGGAGAGCACCGCCACCGGCTCGCCGCCCGGGCGGTCCTCGGCGGCGGTGAAGGTGCGGCCGACGAGCGGCGGCACCGCGAAGACGCCGAACCACTCGGCGGTGGCGCGCTGGCCGGCGATGCGCTCCGGCTCGCCCTCGGCGGCGAGGTTGAAGCTCGCCCCCTGGGCCGCCGCCATCGTCTCGAACGAGCGGGCGTGGCGGCGCCACTCGTCGAAGTTGCCGGCGGACACCGACGACGGCTCGCCCTGCCAGGTCTCCCAGGCGAAGACCACGCGCTCCGGCTCGGGCACCGGCAGCGGGCGCAGCAGCACCGCGTGGACGACGCCGTAGACCGCGGTGGTCGCCCCGATGCCGACGGCGAGGGTGACGGCGGCGAGCGCGGTCAGCGCCGGGGTGCGGGCGAGCTGGCGGGCGGCGAGGCGGAGGTCGTGGGCGAGGTCGAAGAGCGCGTCGGCGAGCCACGCCCGCCGCACCCGCTCGCGGTCGATGTCGCCGCACTCGCGGCGCACCCGGCCGGCGTCGCCGAAGCGGCGCTCCGCCTCGCGCCGGGCCGCCTCCGGCTCCCAGCCCTCCTCGACCAGCGCGGCGGCGCGCATCTCGACGTGGAGCTCCATCTCCGCCTCGAGCTCGACGGCCGAGGCGGCGGCCGAGCTCGGCCAGCGGAAGTGGCGGCGGACACCGTGCGGGCGGGCCATCGTCAGGCCTCCACCGCCCCGAGCACGCGGTCGACCGCGTCGCGGTAGCGCCGCCAGCGCTCGGTGTCGCCGGCCAGCCGCCGGCGGCCGGCGGCGGTGAGCTGGTAGTAGCGGGCGCGGCGGTTGTTCTCCGACAGCCCCCAGTCGGACTCGACGAGGCCGCGCTTCTCCAGCCGGTGGAGCGCCGGGTAGAGGGCGCCCTCCTCGACCAGGATCTCCTCGCCGGTGCGCCGGCCGATCCACTCGGCGACGCCGTAGCCGTGGAGCGGCCCCCACGACAGGCTCTTCATCACCAGCACGTCGAGCGTGCCGCGCAGCAGGTCCAGCCCGGCCTCGGCCATCGTTGCCCCTCTCCCGATCTCGTCCTCGGCGCCGGCGACCGGGTGCCGCCGGCCTTGCCCTAAGCTTCTTACGGGACCAGCGTGGCAAAGGTTTCCCTGAGGTGTCAAGGGGAGCGCCGAGGGCGGTGGGGAGGAGGGGTAGACTCGCGGCATGACCGCCGCGCCCGCCACCGCCGCCGATCCCGCCGCCGAGCGCCGGGCGCTCCTCGCCGGCGCTGCGCTCCTCGACCGCTCCGACGCCGGCCGCCTGCGGCTGGGCGGCGCCGACCGCGCCCGCTTCCTCCACGGCCTCGTCACCTGCGAGGTCAAGGCGCTCGCCGAGGGGGACGGCGCCTACGGCTTCCTCACCTCGGTGCAGGGGCGGGTGCTCGCCGACCTGGTGGTGCTGGCGCTGGGCGACGACCTCTGGCTCGAGGTGCCGGAGGGGGAGCGGCAGGCGGTCGCCGACCACCTCGCGAAGTACCTGATCGCCGACCGGGTGCAGATCGCGGCGCTCCACGCGGTGCCGCTGTCGCTGGCCGGCCCGCGCGCCGGCGAGCTGCTCGAGGCGCGGATCGGCCGCGGCGGGCTGCCGGGCGAGCCGTGGGCGCACCGGCCGATCGAGCTCGCCGGGGTGGCGGCGCGCATCGTCCGCCGCGGCGTCGCCCCGGTCGAGACCTTCGACCTCTGGCTGCCGCCCGGCGGCGGCCCGGAGGTCGCGGCGCACCTGACCGCCGACGGCGCCGTGCCGGTCTCCGGGGACGCCTGGGACGTGCTCCGCGTCGAGCGGGGCGTCCCCGCCTTCGGCCCCGACTTCGGCCCCGAGACCTTCCCGCAGGAGACCGGGCTCGAGGAGGCGGCGGTCAGCTACAGCAAGGGCTGCTACCTCGGCCAGGAGATCGTCGCCCGCATCCACTACCGCGGCGGCGTGCAGCGGGGGCTCCGCGGCGTCCGCTTCGCCGACGCCGGCGCGCCGCCGTCCTCGGGCACCCCGCTCCTCGCCGAGGGCCGCCCCGCCGGCACCGTCGGCACCTCCGTCCTCTCCCCCGACCACGGCCCGATCGCGCTGGCGATCCTCCACCACCGCGCCGGCGCCCCCGGCACGGTGCTGGAGCTCGCGGCGGGCGGCCGGGCGGAGGTGGTCGCCCTGCCGTTCGTCTCCGGCTGAGCGCCGCGATCCGAACGTGACGGGGTTCGCCGCGGGCTGCTAGCCTTCGGCCACCATGCGACGCTCCACCGTCCGAGTCGCCGCGGCGCTCCTCGCCGCCGCCGGCGCGATCCCCGCATCGCCCGCCGCCGCCCAGGAGCCCCAGATGCCCGTGCCCGAGACGACCGCCACCCCCGCCGCCCCCGCCCGCGCCGCCCTCGACCCGACCGAGCGGCGGATCGTCGAGTGGATCGGCGACCACGTCGACGAGGCGATCGCGCTCGTCGCCGAGTCGGTGGAGATCTCGAGCCCGACCGGCGACCTCGCGGGCGTGCGGCGGGTGGGCGACCTCTTCGCGCGCCAGTTCGAGGCGATCGGCTTCGCCACCCGCTGGGTGGACCTCCCCCCCGAGCTCGACCGCGCCGGCCACCTGGTCGCCGAGCGGCGCGGGCCGGAGGGCAAGCGCGTGCTGGTCATCGGCCACCTCGACACCGTGCTGCCGTCGACCGGCTGGCGGCGCGAGGGGAACGCCGGCCACGGGGTGGGCGCCTCGGACATGAAGGGCGGCAACGTCGTCGCCCTCTACGCGCTGGCGGCGCTCGAGGCGGCCGGGGCGCTCGACGGCAAGCAGGTGATCGTCGTCTTCACCGGCGACGAGGAGGAGCCCGGCCGGCCGCGCGAGGTGGCGCGCGAGGCGCTGGTGGCGGCGGCGCGGGAGAGCGACGTGGCGCTCGGCTTCGAGGGCGCCGTCCCCGGCACCGCCACCGTCGCCCGCCGCGGCATCTCGTCGTGGGCGTTGACCGTCACCGCCACCACCGGCCACTCGTCGCTGATCTTCAAGAACAGCCACGGCTACGGCGCGATCTACGAGGCGGCGCGCATCCTCGACGCGATGCGGCGGGAGGTGTCGGCGGAGGAGCTCCTCACCGCCAACCCGGGCCTCCTGGTCGGCGGCGCCACCATCGGCCACGACTCCTCCGAGGACACCGGCACCGCCGCCGGCAAGACGAACGTCATCGCCGAGCGGGTCTACGCCGAGGGCGACCTGCGCTTCATCAGCCCGGAGCAGCTCGCCGCCGCCGAGGCCCGGCTCTCCGCGATCGCCACCACCGGCAACCTCCCCGGCACCCGCGCCGGGATCGAGTTCTTCCCCGGCTACCCGCCGATGGCGCCCACCCCCGGCAACCACGCCCTCCTTGCCGTGCTCGACGAGGTGAGCCGCGACCTCGGCTACGGCCCGGTGGAGCCGCACGACCCCGGCGCCCGCGGCGCCGCCGACGTCTCCTTCGTGGCCCGGGAGGTCGAGGGCGCCTTGGACGGCCTGGGCGCCATGGGCCACCGCGAGCACGCCGCCGACGAGTGGGTGGAGCTCGACAAGCTCCCGATGCTGATCGAGCGCGCGGCGCTCCTCGTCCACCGCCTGCTCCAGACGCCGCGCGAGGCGACTCCGTAGCCGCCGCCTCAGCCCTTCCGCGCCGCCTCCGGGTTGAGCTTCTCGATCACCGCCGCGTAGCCGAGGCTCTCGGGGTCGTTCGGCAGGTAGCCGGAGACCACCGACAGCACCTGGAAGCCGCGGTGGAGCTGGAAGGAGAGCGTGGGGTCGCGCACCTCGCCGGCGACCACCTTCTCGACGTAGCGCTCGGGGTCGAGCAGGTTGGCGTAGGCGTGGTAGCCGCGCAGGCGCGCGCCGGCGCGGATCCGCCACAGGGCGAAGCGGCGCATCAGCTCGTCGCGCGCCTCGTAGAGGGCGCTGCCGACGCCGCGCCCCTGCATCGCCGGGTCGACCATCAGCTCGGCGCCGTAGAGGGTGTGCCCGGAGGGATCGTGGTTGGTGAAGGTGCCGTGGTCGGTGAAGTCGCGCCAGCCGTGCTCGACGTCGTAGTCGTCCCAGTTGATGATCAGCGAGGCGGCCATGCCGACCACCCGCTCGGAGCCGTCGGGCGCCACGTCGAGCGCGGTGAGCTGCCCCTCGGGGAAGACGCGGAGGTGCGACGCGAGCATCTCCCGCCCGTAGGGGAGGATGGTCGGGTAGACCCGGCCGCAGAGCGCGATGATGCCGTCGATGTCCGCGCGGTCGGTCGGCCGCACCCGGATCGCTCCCGGCGCAGTCGACCGCCCGCGCGCGCTCACCGCGGGCGGCTCCCCGCCACGTCGGGCGAGCCGGGCGGCGCCGCCGCCGTGCCGTCGCGCGCCCCGTCGGAGAGGTCGAGCACCTCGGTCTGCGCGATGACCTCGGCGGTGCGCACGCTGTCGCGCAGCGGCAGCACGGTGCCGCTCTCCCGCGCCTGGCGCACCAGGTCGAGCTCGAGCTCGCCGATCACCATCGACTCCTGGTTGGGCACGCCCTCGGCGAGGATGCCGTCGCGCGAGAAGGCGAAGTCCGAGGGGGTCAGGATCGACGCCTGGCCGTAGTTGAGCGACACCGCCGGCACCATCGGCAGCGACCCGACGGTGCAGGCGTGGACGGCGTAGAGCTGGTTCTCGATGCAGCGCGCCTGGGCGCAGTAGCGCACGCGGAGGAAGCCCTGGCGGTCGTCGGTGCAGCTCGGCACCACCAGCACCTCGGCACCCTGGCGGGCGGCGGCGCGGGCGATCTCCGGGAACTCCACGTCGTAGCAGATGTTGATCGCCATCCGCCCCCACCCGGTGTCGAACAGGCGCAGCGACTCGCTCGCCTGCACCTTCCACTCCTCGCTCTCCCAGCGCGTCATGTGGAGCTTGCCCTGGACGCCGTGGTCGCCGGAGGGCCCGAAGACGAAGCAGCGGTTGGTCAGCCGCCCGTCCTCGTCGAGCGGGATGGTGCCGGCGACGACGTGCATCCGGTGGCGCTCGGCCAGCCCGGCGAACAGCTCGACGTAGCGCGGCGCCTGCCCGGCCAGCCGCCGCACCTGCTCGACCGTGTCGCCGCCCACCTCGGCGAGCGTGGTGAGGAGCTGCACGGTGAAGTACTCGGGGAAGACGACCAGATGGCACCCGTAGTCCGCCGCCGTCGCCACCAGCGACACCACCTGGTCGCGGAACTCCCCCCAGCTCGCCACCGGGCGGATGAAGTACTGGAGGCTGGCGACGCGGATTCGGGCCATGGTGGATGAGGTGACGAAGGAGGTCGGGTCAGCGCTGGCCGAGCAGGGCGGCGAGATCCTCGCCGTTCAGCTCGACGTCCCGCAGGATCTTTGCCAACAGCCCGGGCCCGAGCGTCTCGCCGGCGTGCACGGCGACCACCGTCGTGCGTCCGTCCGGGTGCCGGAGGAAGTGGTGACTCCCGCGCACGCGGACGACCTCGAACTCGAGCTGCCGCAGAACCCCGATCAACTGGCGCCCGGTCGGACGCGGCAGGCGCGTCATCCGGCGAGTCGCAACCGCTGGATGCCGACGAGCTCGAGCTGCGGCTCGTCGCCCGGCTCGACCTCCAGGCACAGCTCGGCGGCCTCGCGGATGCGCTCCATCACCTCGTCGAGGGAGCGCCCCTGGGTGTGGCAGCCGCGGAGCGCCGGGACGGAGGCGACGTACCAGCCGTTGGAGTCGCGTTCGATGACCACGTCGAGCTCGCGCATGAAGTCGAGTCTAGCTCGCCGCCCGCCCGCGGTTGCTTTTTCCCCGGCTCGCGGGTCCAATGGCACATGGCGACGATCGGGAGCATGGCGACGACGGGACTCACCGGGGTCGGGCCGCCGGCGGCGGAGGGCGGCGGCGACGAGGAGCGCTGGCTGGCGGCGCTGCGGCGCGGCGCCGACGAGCGCCGCGCCGGCGAGGCGCTGGTCGAGGCGACCTACCGGCGCACCTACCGCGCGCTGGTGCGGCTGACCGGCGGCGACGCCGAGCTCGCCGCCGACCTCACCCAGGAGACCTACCGCAAGGCGTGGGCGGCGCTGCCCGGCTTCGACGGGCGGTCGCGCTTTTCGACCTGGCTCTTCCGCATCGCCTACACCACCTATCTCAACCACGCCCGCCGGCCCCGCGTGGTGGTGCCGTTCGGCGGCCCGGCGGGCGGCGCGGAGGGAGCCGAGGAGCCGGCCGGCGCCGTCGATCCGGGCCCGCCCGCCGATCAGGCGCTCGCCGACCGCGCCGCCTCCCGCCGCCTGCGGCGCGCCGTCCTCGCCCTGCCCGACGACCTCCGCTTCACCGTCAC
>DATABP010000825.1:0-6068 GCA_036259515.1 Thermoanaerobaculia bacterium
GGCAAGGTGGTGGCCGCCGCCGAGCCGCTCGCCGCGGCGCGCATCTACCTCTACCGGCTGGGCGACGGCGCCGTCGAGCGGGCGCTGACCGACGAGGCGGGCAAGTTCCTCTTCGCGGCGCTGCCCGCCGGGCTCTACAAGGTGATCGTCCACAAGGCGGGCTTCGTGCCGGCGGTGGTGCGGCTCACCCGGGCGACCGGCGAGGCGCGGCAGTTCCTCGACCTCGAGCTGGTCGCCGAGCGCGAGGTGGAGTCGACCTCGCGCGAGGACTTCTGGTCGGTCCGCGCCGAGATCCCGCCCGACGTGCTGCGCGACATCCAGGTGGCCGAGATCGCCGACGCGGCGCGGCTCGCCGGCAGCAGCGGCACCGAGCTGGCGGCGGCCGAGGACGGCCGGGTGCTCGCCGAGATGCGGGCGATGACCGGCATCGACCGCGGCGTCGGCGGCGGCGAGGGTCAGGTCACCGAGGGCGGCGTGGGCATCGAGGGCCGCGTGGGCAGCATGCGCCTGGGGCTCGACGGCGACTACTGGCAGCTCCAGCCGGTGGCCGGCGACCCCGGCGCGGCGTCCTCGCTGACCGGCGAGGCGAGCGCGCTGTCGCTCGAGCTGGCCGGCGAGAACGCGATGCGGGTGCGGCTGACCTCGCGCTCGAACCGGCTGGTCGACGTGCGCGACTCCGCCGCGGCGCCGGTCGACGTCGACTTCGAGCACTACCGGCTGTCGGTCAGCCACGCGATCGGCGAGCGCGGCCGCTCCGACTTCTCGGCCCAGTACACCAGCGAGAGCAACTTCTACCGGCAGGGGCCGATCGCGCCGGTCGGCGTGCCGGAGGAGTCGCGGAGCTGGCGGCTCGAGGGCGTCTATACCACCGAGCTCGACGAGCGGTCGAGCCTCCAGGCCGGCGTGCGCTACCGCCACCGCACCTCGGCGCACGACCCGGCCGGCCAGGCGCTCGGCCTCGGCGACGCGCTGGAGCAGGAGCAGGTCGACCTCTTCGGCCGCGCCGGCACCCGCGTGGGCGCCGCGGTGCTCGTCGAGTACGGGCTCTACACCGGGCTCCGCGACGGCAGCCTGTCGCTCTCGCCGCGCGGCGGCATGGTGGTGCAGCTCGGCCCGGAGTGGCAGGCCGAGGCGACCGCCGCCCACAAGGTGCACGACGAGACGCCGGAGAGCTACCGCCACTTCACCCCGGCGTTCCTGGCGCCGCACCTGACCGCCGATCCCTGCGCCGACAACGAGCAGAGCTGCTACCGGCTCCAGCTCACCCACCAGCAGGCCGAGGACGAGGCGGAGACGTTCTCGATCGGCGCCTCGCACCGCGAGTTCGACGAGGTGCAGCGGCTCGACTTCTCCGAGGACCTCGCCGACCGCCACGAGGGCCTCTACCTCGTCCCCGGCGACCAGCTCCCGGAGATCGAGGTGGCGCTCAGCCGGCGGCTGACGCCGCGCATCCTGGCGCGCTGGCAGTCGAACGTGGCGAGCGGCGGCGGCGGCGTCTTCTACGCCACCGACCGCGCCTCGTACGAGAACAACGTCCGCTACCTCGTCACCTCGGTCGACACCCGCTTCGACGGCACCTCGACCGGGCTGTTCCTCGCCTTCCACCACCTCGAGCAGGACCTCCAGGCGCTCGGCCCCGCCGCGCGCGACGACGGCCGTCAGATCGAGGTCGAGAAGCTCGAGCTGATGCTGACCCAGGACCTCGACATCCTCGCCGGGCTCGCCGCCGACATGGCGGTGCAGCTCAACATGCAGGTGTCGCGCGGCTCCTGGCCGCTCGCCGGCGTCGAACCCGACGAGCTCCGCCGCCGGCTGATGGGCGGCATCGCCCTCCGCTTCTGATCCGCCGTCCATGTCGCTGGATCCGGCTCCCTGGATCGCCTCCGGGGAATTGGATCGCGCTGCGTAAATCCTCGTGGAATCGGCCGATTTCCGGACCTCGCAGGCTCCTCCCGGTGGCATGGAACCTGCGATGCGCTCCCCAAGCTTGAAGGATTCGTCCGTGCCGTCGCCGCGCCTCCACCGAGCGCCCAGCCTGCTGCTGCTCGTCGCCGCGCTCGTCGCCGCCGCCCTGGTGGCGGCTCTCGGCGCGCTGTCGGCGGCCCGCGAGGTCGCCACCTTCCAGCCGCTCGGCTTCGCCGCCGCGCCGGCCGCCGGCGCCTTCCGGGTCACCGCGGTCGACGATCCGGCCACCGGCCTCGCCGTCGGCGACCTGGTGCTGATGGCCGACGGCGCCGAGCCAGCGGGCGCCGCCGACCTCGCCCGGCGCCTGCGCGACGGCGCGGGCTCCGAGCTCCTGGTGATGCGGGACGCCGAGATCGTCCCCGTCGCCTACCGGCGGCCCGGTCTCGACGTCGACTGGCCGTACCTGGTGCTGGCGCTGATCGGCGCCGCCTATCTCGGCATCGGGCTCTACACGCTGCTCAAGGACAAGGGCGGGGCGAGCCGGCTGTTCTACGCCTGGTGCCTCGCCTCGGCGGCGCTCTACCTCTTCACCCACGGCACGCTCGACGAGGTGGGGCGGCTGCTCTACCTCGCCGACATGGTCGCCCGGCTGACGCTGCCGCCGCTGACGCTCCACCTCTTCCTCGTCTTCCCGACTCCGCTCGCCCGCGGCGTGCGCCGCGTGGTGCCGTTCCTCTACCTGCCGGCGGCGCTCCTCCTCGTCGTCCAGGTCGACCTCATCGCGTTCTCCGGCCGCTGGCTGACCGGCGGCGACCTGCGGCGCGGCACGCGGCTGTGGGACGACGTCGAGCTGGTCCACCTGGCGGCGATGGCGGTGGCCGCGGTGGCGGTGCTCGCCGTCCGCCTCGCCCGCCCGGCCGCCGGCGCCGAGGGGCGCGAGGCGGCGCGGCAGCTTCGCTGGATCACCGTCGGCCTGGCCGGCGGCTACCTGCCCTTCCTCGCCCTCTACCTGCCGCCGGCGCTCGCCGGGGTGGCGCTGCCGGAGGCGCTGGTCGCCGCCTCGGTGGTGCCGCTCGGCCTGGTGCCGCTGACCTTCGCCTACGCCATCCTGCGCTACAAGCTGTGGGACATCGAGGTCATCCTCCGCGACACGGTGTCGGCCACGCTGACGCTCCTCCTGGGGGTCATCGGCTTCTCGCTCGCCAACCTGGCGATCGGCCGCGGCGTGCCCGAGGACCTGCCTCTGGTGCGGAACCTCCTCGTCTTCGCCGCCGGCCTCGGCCTCGCCGCCGTGCTGGTGCCCACCCGCCGCGGCATCGCCGAGGGGCTCGAGCGCCTCCAGTACGGGCCGGCCTACGGCAAGCGGCGGGCGCTCGTCGCCTTCGGCCGCGAGCTCCTCCACGAGCGCGACCTCGACCGCCTGTGCGGGCGGCTGCTCGCCGGGATCGAGGAGGCGGTGGGCGTCGACCGCGCCACGCTCTACCTCGCGCGCGGCGAGGTGCTGGCCGCGGTGCGCTCGGAGCCAGGCGTGCCGGCGCGGCTGACCGCCGACGCCTTCGGCGAGCGGCTGTGGAGCGAGGAGGTGCGGCGGCTCGAGGGGGTGGCGCTGCCGGTGCCCTCGGCCGAGCCGGCGCAGCGCCTCTACGCCGCCGGCTACCGCTACCTCCTGCCGCTGACCGTGCGCCGCCAGAAGGTGGGCCTGGTGGCGGTGGGCTACAAGGGCGAGGACCTGCTGCTGTCCTCGGACGACGTCGACCTCCTGCGCCAGCTCCTCGACCAGGCGGCGCTGGCGATCGAGAACGCGCGCCTGATGGGCGAGCTCAGCCTGCGGCTCGAGGAGGTCTCCCGGCTCCAGCGCTGGAACGAGGGGATCATCGAGTCGTCGCCGGCGGGCATCGCGGTGCTCGACGGCGGCGGACGGATCGTCTCCGCCAACCAGGTCTTCGCCGACCTCTCCGGCCGCCGCCGCGAGGAGCTGATCGGCCGGCCGCTCGCCGACTGTCTGCCGGCGGTGGCGCTGCCCGCGCCGGGGACGGGACCGCACGAGGTCGCCTGGTGCGAGACCACCGGCCGCGAGCGGTACCTCCAGGTCTCCGTCTCCGCGTTCTCGGCCGCCGACGGCCCGGGGCGCATCCTCGTCGTCCACGACGTCTCCGAGCGGGTGGCGATGGAGGCGGCGCTCAAGGAGAAGGACCGGCTGGCGGCGCTCGGGGTGATGGCCGCCGGCGTGGCCCACGAGGTCAACACGCCGCTGACCGGCATCTCGAGCTACGCCCAGATGCTCCTCGCCGACACCCCGGAGGACGACCCGCGCCGGGAGCTCCTGCGCAAGGTGGAGCGGCAGACCTTCCGCGCCTCGAAGATCGTCAACAGCCTGCTCGACTTCGCGCGCAGCCGGAAGGGCGAGCTCGCCGAGGTCGACCTCGCCGCCGTGGTCGGCGAGTGCGTCGACCTCCTGCGCGAGCGGCTGGTCCGCCGCGGCGTGCGGGTGACCTGGAACCCGCCGGCGGCGGGGGGAATCGTCGTCGGCGACGCCGGCGAGCTCCAGCAGGTGGTGACCAACCTGCTGCTCAACGCCCACGACGCGATGGACGGCGGGGGCCGGCTCGATCTCGAGCTCGTCGCGGAGGACGGGCGGGTGCGGCTGGTCGTCGCCGACACCGGCGTCGGCATCGCGCCCGAGCTCCTGCCGCGCGTCTTCGAGCCGTTCGTCACCACCAAGCTCGGCCACGGCGGCACCGGCCTCGGGCTGGCGATCAGCCACGAGATCGTCCGCCACCACGGCGGCGAGCTCCAGGTGGAGAGCGCGCCGGGCGACGGCGCGCGCTTCACCCTGACGCTGCCCGCGGCGCCCGCCGGCGGCGCGGCGGCGGACGGCGGCGGCCCGACCACGACACGATGAACATCCTGATCGTCGACGACGAGGAGGTCCTCCAGGACGTCCTCACCTCGCTGATTCGCCGCGAAGGCCACCAGACCTGGAGCGCGCGCACCGGCGAGGAGGGGCTGGCGATCCTCGCGCGCGAGGAGATCGACCTCGTCGTCCTCGACCTCATGCTGCCGGGGATGAGCGGGCGCGAGGTGCTGCGCGAGATCCGCCGCCGCGACCCCGACCAGGTGGTGGTGGTGATCACCGCCTACTCGTCGATCGAGGGCGCCATCGAGGCGATGCGCGAGGGCGCCTTCCACTACGTCCCCAAGCCGTTCAAGAACGAGGAGGTGCTGCTCACCCTCCGCAAGGGGCTCGAGCAGCGGCGGCTGGCGACCGAGAACCGCTCGCTCCGCCAGCAGCTCAAGCAGCGCTTCGGCTTCGACAACATCGTCGGCAAGTCGAAGGCGATGCAGCAGGTGTTCGATCTCATCACGCTGGCGGCGCCGGCGAAGTCGAACATCCTGATCCGCGGCGAGAGCGGCACCGGCAAGGAGCTGGTGGCGAAGGCGATCCACCATCACTCGCGCCGCGCCGACGGGCCGTTCGTCACCGTCAACTCGGGCTCGATGCCGGCCGACCTCCTGGAGTCGAACCTCTTCGGGCACGTCAAGGGCTCGTTCACCGGCGCGATCTCGAACAAGAAGGGGCTCTTCGAGGTCGCCGCCGGCGGCTCGATCTTCTTCGACGAGATCGGCAACATCCCGCTCGACACGCAGGCGAAGCTCCTGCGGGTGATCCAGGAGCGCGAGTTCATGCGGCTGGGCGGGGTGGAAACGATCCGCGCCGACGTGCGGATCATCGCCGCCACCAACGCCGACCTCGAGGACGAGGTGGAGCAGGGCGCCTTCCGCGAGGACCTCTACTACCGCCTCAACGTCATCACCATCCACCTGCCGCCGCTCCGGAAGCGAAGCGAGGACGTGCCGCTCCTCGCCCAGCACTTCCTCGCCCGCTACGGAGAGGAGAACGAGAAGCCGCTGCGGGAGATCTCGCCGGCCGCGATGCGCCTCCTCCTCGACTACCACTGGCCGGGGAACGTGCGCGAGCTGGAGAACGTGATCGAGCGCGCGGTGGTGCTGTCGACCGGGCCCGTGCTCGACGTCGATCTCCTGCCGGCGACGGTGCGCCAGCCGGCGCCGATCGCGCCGCCGCCGTCCTCCCTGCCGCCGAACGGGGTGTCGCTCAAGGAGGCGGTGGCGGACTACGAGCGGCAGCTCATCGTGCGGGCGTT
>DATABP010000826.1:0-5123 GCA_036259515.1 Thermoanaerobaculia bacterium
GCCGCCCCGCCGGCCACCCCGAGCACCGCCGCCGCCGGCCTCGGCGCGGTGACCACGGCGCCGCTCGTCCCCGGCCTGCCGCACGGCGAGGTCGAGCTCGTCCTGCCGCTGCCCGGCCACGACGCGCCCTTCGTCTACGCCTACGACGCCCGCTGCTTCTTCCAGGCGCACCGCGACCTCGTCGTCGACCTCGTCGAGCGCGCCGTCGGCCCGTGGGAGGGCGAGATCGCGTGCGACCTCTACGCCGGCGTCGGCCTCTTCACGGTGCCGCTCGCCCGCCGCTACGCCCGCGTGCTCGCCGTCGAGGGCGACGCCGCGTCCGCCCGCTACGCGCGCCGCAACGCCCGCCGCAACGGAGCGCCGGCGGTCGAGGTGAGCCACCAGGCGGTCGACACCTGGATCGCCGCCCTGCCCGCCCTCGACCGCCTGCTCGTCGACCCGCCCCGGGGCGGCCTCTCCCGCCGCGTCCGCGACACCCTCCGCGAGCGCCCCGCCGCCCGCATCACCTACGTCTCCTGCCACGCCGCCACCCTGGCCCGCGACCTCCGCGCGCTCCTCGACCTCTACACCCTCGAGTCGCTGGTGCTCCTCGACATGTTCCCGCAGTCCGGGCACATGGAGGCGGTGGCGCAGTTGGTGGCGCGGCCCGGGCCGCCGGCCGCGGCCGATCAGGAGAGCAGCCGGCCGATCGCGTAGAGCACCCCGCCGACCGCCAAGGCCGCGAGCGCGGCGAGGAGGTGGCCGGCGCTCAGGGTGGCGAAGAGCGCGAGCGAGATCGCGACCCCCAGCCAGGCCACCCACGGAGGCACCCGGAACCCGCCGGCTTCGCCACGCCGCGCCAGCCGTGGCACGGCGGCGCAGGTGACGAGATAGGTCGTCATCCGTGCCACCGCCGAGAGCAGCGCCAGCCGGGCGAAGCTGCCGCCGAGCGCCAGCGGCACGGCGAGGCCGGCGTGGACGGCGATCGCCGCGAGCGGCGTGCGGAAGCGCGGGTGGACGCGGGCCAAGAGGGAGAACGGGCGGCGGCCGGCGGCCAGCGCGAAGAGCATCCGCGACCCCTCGAGCATGGTGCCCGAGTTGGTGCCGAGGATCGAGACGGCGGCGCCGGCGGTGACCACCGCGGCGCCGAGCGGGCCGAGGAGCGCCGCGGCGGCGTCGGCGATCGGGGTGCCGGTGCCGGAGAGGTCGGGAAGCGCCGACATCGCGGCGAGCTGGACCAGCCCGTAGAGGAGCGCGATGGCGAGCACCCCGCCCAAGAGCGCCCACGGCAGGTGGCGGCGCGGGTCGCGGTACTCGCCGGCCGGGGTGCCCAGGTTCTCGAAGCCGGCGTAGGCGAAGAGCATGAAGAGCGCCGCCTCGCCCCAGGCGACGTCGCCGGCGGGCAGCGTCAGCGAGGCGGGGATCGGGTTCGAGCGGAAGGCGGCGAGCGCGACGATGACGAAGGCCAAGAGCGGGAAGAGCTTGCCGAAAGTCAGCGCGTAGATCGTGGCGGCCCCGTAGCGGACGCCCGCCGCGTGCACCGCCGCCAGCGCCACCAGCGAGCCGACGATGAGGAGCGCCCGCGGCGCACCCTCCCCCGCCGCCGGCCACACCCGCGCCAGCGAGACGACGAAGCCGTTCGCCAGCGCCGCCAGCGAGGTCAGCCGCGCCAGCCAGTTCATCCAGCCGGTCTCGAAGCCGACGAAGTCGCCGAACGCGGTGGCGGCGTAGAGGTACGGCCCCCCGGCGGCGGTGAAGTGGCTCGCCGCCGCCGCGAAGCAGAGGACGAGCACGAACACCGGCAGCGCGAAGACGAGCGGCGCCCAGAGCGAGAACGGCCCGAGGAGCGCATACGTCTCGCTCGGCAGCAGGAACACCCCGCTGCCGACCACCGCGTTGACGCACAGCGCCACCAGCCCCCAGAAGCCGACGGCGCGCACCAGCTCGGCGGAGCGGGCGGGGGGCGCGGCCGCCGCGGGGTCGGCGCCGGGGAGGTGGAGGAGGTGGCGCATGGGGCGGGCGGCGAGCGAAATCAGTGTACGCGACGCCGCCGCCGGCTCACTCCTCGAGCGGCGTCTGCTGGTGGAAGGCGAGCTTCCACTCGCCGCCGCGGCGGACGTAGCCGCTGCCGACCAGCGCGCGGTGGCGCTGGCCGTCCCGCTCCGCCCGCGCGCGGTAGCTGAGGAAGGCGACGCCGTCGGCAGGCTGGAGCAGGGCCACCGGCTCGAGCTCCAGCTCGCGCCAGCGCGGCCCCCCCTCCACCATCCCGGCGACCTCGTCGCGCGTCGAGACGCCGGCCACGCGGGTGAACGCGACCAGGCAGCGGTCGTCGAGGTGGCGGCGGTAGGCGTCGGCGTCGCCCTCCCAGAGGGAGCGCTCGATCGCCAGCAGGTCGTCTTCGAGGTTCATCGCGACCTCCTGCGGCCCCGGGGCGGCGTCAGGGCTCGTCGGTTTCGCTGCCCGCCGCGCCGTCGCCGGCCGCCACCCCCGCCGGCTCGGCGACCAGCGGCTCGCGGCGCCCGAGCCGCTCCTCCGCCGCCGCGATCAGCCCGGCGAGGCCCTGGCGCTTCACCGCGGAGACGGCGACCCCATCGTACCGACGGACCAGCGCCTCGATCTCCGCCGGCGCCACCAGGTCGGCCTTGTTGAGGACGATCAGGCGGTCGATCTCGGTCAGCTCGAGCTCCTCGACCAGCCTCTCCACCGCCCGCAGCTTCTCCTCCAGCCGCGGGTCGGCGGCGTCGACCACGTGGAGGAGGAGGTCGGCGTCGCGCAGCTCCTCGAGGGTGGCGCGGAAGGCGGCGACGAGGTCGGGCGGCAGGTCGGAGAGGAAGCCGACGGTGTCGGTGATCACCACCTCGCCCTCGCGCGGGAAGCGCAGGCGGCGGCTGGTCGGGTCGAGGGTCTGGAACATCTTGTCGGCGGCCTCGACCTCGGACGCGGTCATCGCGTTCAAGAGCGTCGACTTGCCGGCGTTGGTGTAGCCGATGATCGAGAGGATCGGGAGGTCGGCCTCGCGGCGGCGGCGGCGGCGGACGTCGCGCTGCTTCGAGAGCTTCTCGACCTCCTTCTCCAGCGCCCGGATGCGGTCGCGGATGCGGCGGCGGCCGATCTCCATCACCGTCTCGCCGGGGCCCCGGCCGCCGATGCCGCCGGCCAGCCGCGACAGCCCGGCGTCCCGCTCGGTCAGCCGCGGCAGCGAGTACTTGAGCTGCGCCAGCTCGACCTGGAGCTTGCCGTCGCGGCTCTTGGCGCGCTGGGCGAAGATGTCGAGGATGAGCTGGGTGCGGTCGATCGCCTTCATGCCGGTGGCGTCCTCGAAGGCGCGCGCCTGGGCGGGCTTGAGGTCGAGGTCGAAGATCGCCACCTCGGCGCGGCGGCGCATCCCCTCGAGCACGATCTCCTGGAGCTTGCCGCGGCCGACGACGGTGCGCGGGTGGACCTGGGCGCGCTTCTGGCGCACGGTGGCGGCGATCTCGACCCCCGCCGAGCGCACCAGCTCCAGCGTCTCGGCGAAGCGGTCGTCGTCGGGCTCGAGCGCCACGACCAGCGCGCGCTCCTTGCCGGTCTCGCCGGCGGCGGCGGTGATCCGCGCCAGCTCCTCTTCGAGGGCGCCGATCGTCGACTCGAAGTCGAGGTCGAGACGGTGGACCTCGGGGGCGGAGACGCGCTCGAAGTTGTCGTCGTAGGCCACCTCGCCGCCCTCGCCCCGGCGCGGCGCCGGCGCCAGGTAGGCGACGTCGATGCCCCCCGCCTCGCCGCCGTCGCGCACCTCGACGGCGGCGACCAGGTCGAGCCGGAGGAGCGCCAGGTCGGTGAGGTCGTCGTGGGTCAGCGGCTCGCCGCGCAGGTGGGTGTGGACCAGCCGCAGGCCGCGGAAGCGCCCCACGCCGCCGCGCAGGCGGCCGACGTCGGGCACCTCGATCTTCGTCGCGTCGCCGACGATGACGTTCCGCACCGTCCCCTCGCGGGTGAGGAGCACGCCGACCTGCCGGCCGAGGTCGGCCGACAGGGAGGCCAGGTGCCGCGCCAGCTCCAACGACACCACCTCGTCGCGCGCCACGCGGCGGCGGAAGGTGCGCTCCAGGGCCTTGCGCTGCGACGTCTTGACGCCGCGGAGATCGCCGTCGATCTGGCTGGAGATGGCGCGCCTCGGGGGTTCGGGAAGGGGAGGAGGTCAGTGGACGACCGGGGCGGCGGTGGACTCGTCGCCGGCGCCCGGGGTGAGGCCCATGCCCATCAGCGAGAGCAGGAGCTCGTGGCGCTGGCCGAGGTCGTCGGCCTCGAGCAGCGCCTGCTTCTCGCCGGGCGAGAACGGCAGGGCGACCGACAGCCCGTTGACCAGCGCCGGCCCGGGGAGGAGCTCGAGCCGCGAGAAGTCGATCTCGAGCCGCTGGCGGAGGGCGAAGTCGCGGAGCGCGGCGAGCAGCGGATCGGGATCGAGGAGCGCCGCGGTCTCGCCGAGGTCGGCGTGGAAGTCGGAGTAGTCGGGCCGCACCCGCCGATAGCCGTGCCGCGGCGACAGCTCCTCGGCCACCCGGAAGCGGCAGACGCCGCGCAGGAGCACGTGGAAGCGGCCGTCGTCCTGCGGCTCGCACTTCTCGATCCGTCCCGCGCAGCCGACGGTGTAGAGCGTCGGGTCGTCGGGATCGACGGTCAGCGGGTCGACGTGGTTGTCGCTCCGCGGCACCACCGGCTGGATCATGCCGAGATAGGCGCCGCCGCCGTCCTCCTCCTCCGCCAGGAGGTCCTCGACCATGTGCCGGTAACGCGGCTCGAACACGTTGAGCGGCATCCAGTTGCCGGGCAGGAGCAGGAACCCGGTCAACGGGAAGAGCGGCAGCACCTCGGGGAGGTCGGCCAGGCGGGGGGCGCGGTCGGGGGGCAGCGACACGCGGTTGGCAACGGCCGGCCGGGGCGGCGAATTCCGTGGGCGGACGCCCTTCACGAGAGCTCGCGCGACCGGGCCGCAGGTAGACTCCGGGCTCGGCCGCGCGGCACGCCACGCGGCCTCGACGCGATCGTCGGCCCCGCCCAACGCCCGGCCGGCGGCGATCCGATCCTGCGATGACCCTGCGAGAGGTCCCCTCATGCCCCGATCCGCACGCCCCCGCGCCCGCCGCGCCGCCGGCCCCGCGCTCGTC
>DATABP010000827.1:0-14738 GCA_036259515.1 Thermoanaerobaculia bacterium
CGCCGCGCCGGCGCCGGCGGTGGCGTAGCTGGCCGGTGCGTCGCCGAAATCGAGGCCGACGACGCCGACCACGTGGTCCTCGACCTCGCCGTCCGGCGCCGAGCCGGTGGGCGGCAGGCCGCCGGCGCTCGAGCAGCGGAAGCGGGCGTAGGTCACGCCGGGCACCGCGCCGGCCGGCACCGCCGGCGAGAGCACGGTCGGCGGCCCGGTCGGCACCGCGAGCGAGGCGGCGATCTGCTCGCCGGGGTCGCCGAAGAAGCCGTCGCGGTCCCAGTCCACCCAGGCGTCGAGCGAGCACGGCGAGGGCCCTCCCGCCGTGACGCTGAACGACGCCGTACCGCCGGGGACGAAGGGGCCGGCGAAGGTCACGCCGTCCTCGTCGTCGCCCCCGGCGCAGGTGCCGACCAAGGCGCCGAAGTCGGTCGTGTCGTCGCGGCTGGCCGCGGGGTCCTGGAGCAGGCCGCCGTCGGCGTCGACGCAGCTCCCCAGGAACGGCGCCCCGGTCACCCCGACGAGGTGGAACGCGCCGGCGTCGAGCGCCGTCGTCCGGTAGTCGCCCGGGGCGCTGCCGGCGGCGAGGTCGGGGGCGTCCCCGTAGTCGTGCTCCGGCGCCGCCGCCCCGGCGCCGAACCCGAAGTCCACGGTCAGATTGGTGTCGTTGTTACCGTCCTCCGCGGTCGGCTCGCCGTTGTCGGTCAGGGTGACCGGGCGGCTGGCGATCAGCGCGCCGAAGTCGGTGCCGTTGTCGTCGCCGTTCGCGTCGTCGTCCGGATCGGGCGCCGGGTCGTTGCCGGTGCTGGTGACGAGGCCGGCGAGCGGCCCGCCCCCGGCGAAGGCCTGCGGCGACACGACCACGAGGTAGACGCCCGGGGCGAGCCCGCCGAAGCGGTAGCGGCCGGCGAACCCGCCGAAGGTCGCGGTGGTGGTCGCCGCGAGGAGCTCGTCGATCGTCGGCTCGCCGTCGCCGTTGACGTCGCGGTAGAGGTCGAGCCGGACGCCGTCGATGCCGAGCTCGCCGTCCTCGGGCTCGAAGACGCCGTCGCCGTCGCCGTCGAGCCACACCTGGTCGCCCAGGGCGAGGGTGCCGGAGGGCGTCACCAGCCCGGCGTCGAGCGTGCGGTTCACCTCGTCCGGCGCCAGGGTGACGACCGGCGTGGTGCCGTCCGCCGGCGCGGCGTCGGAGTCGGCCGCGTCGTCGGCTCCCGCGTCGGCCACCGTCCACCCGGCGGCGACCGCCGGCTGCACGAAGTGGACGAAGTACGGCAGCCCGGGGACCAGCCCGTCGAAGAGGTAGGCGCCCGGGTGGCCGTGGACGTCGTCGGCGGTGACGGTGGTCGCCGCGAGGACGTCGTCGCCCGCCGGCTCCGGGACGCCGTCGCCGTCGTCGAGGAACAGGCGCACGGCGACGCCGTTGGCGCCGTCGAAGGTCGACTCGTCCTGCCCGCCGTCGCCGTCGCGGTCGAACCACACGCGGTCGCCGAGCGCGGCGCGGTGGGTGGCGACGAGGCCGAAGTCGACGGTCGGGTCGTCCTCGTCGGCGGCCAGCACGGCGAGCGGCGCGCAGCCGGTCGCCGGGTCGCCGTTCGAGTCGAGCGCCGCGTCGCCGCCCTGGCCGGGCGGCGTGAAGACGAAGGTCGGCGGCCGCACCACGCACACGCGGTAGCTGCCGGGCGCCAGGCCGGGGAAGCGGTACCAGCCCGGCTCGCCGCCCGGCGAGGGGCCGGTGAGGGTGGAGGCGACGAGCACGTCGTCGGCCGTGCCGGCCACCCCGTCCGTCCCGGGTACGAAGAGCCGCACCGGCACGCCGTCGAGGCCGGTCGGCCCGTCGTCCTGGGCGCCGTCGCCGTCGAGGTCGACCCACACGCGGTCGCCGAGCGCCGCCGCCTCGCACGAGCCGAGCGAGACGCCCACCTTCTGCGGCTCGGCGGCCAGCGCGCCCAGCCCGTCGGCGCGCTCCGCCTGGTAGGCGAACGAGTTGAAGGCCGGGAGCCCGGGCGGGAGGTCGCCCGGGGCGGTCAGCGCGAAGACCACCTCGACGAAGTCGAAGGGCTGCACCACCCGGTCGCCGAACTCGATCTTGAAGGCGCGGGCGCTCGCGATCGGCTCCGGCGGCACGGTGGTCCAGCCGGGCGGGTCGCAGCCGGTGGTCGGGCCGCCGACCTCGCCGCGGCAGGGATTGCCGGAGGTCGAGTAGTAGAGGGTGGTGCCGGCCGGCGGGGTGATCGGTGCGACGAGGAGCGGCGTCCACTGCGAGCCGCGCGGGTTGGTGTCGCGCACCCCGGTGTCGCCGACGAAGGGCAGCACGTCGACGAGCACGAAGCCCTGCATCGGCACGGTGCCGACGTTCTGCACCGTCAGCCGGTACTCGATCGCGCCGCCGCCGAGCGTGCCCGCCGAGGTCGACACGAAGCCGCCGTCGCAGGTGCCGGCGACCGTCTTGCTCGACACGAGCTGGGCGATGCCGGCGATCGAGATCCCCTCCGACTCGCGGCAGAGCGCCTCGGCGGTGTCGCCGTCGCCGTCGAGGTCGAGGGCGTCGGCCAGCGAGGAGCCGGTGCAGCGCTGGGCGAGACCCGGGTCGTCGTGCTCGAGGGTGAAGTCGTTGACCAGGGCGCCGGCGGGGGCGCCGTCGCGGACGGCCGTCGTGAGGTTGATCCACACCTCCTGGCCGACGCCCAGGCTGCCGCTGCCGGCGCTCCACCGCCAGCGCAGGAGCGTCCGCCCGGTGCCCGCGGAGTTCGGGATCTGCTCGAACGACTGCGGCGCCGGCAGGCCGGTGCCGCGGTCGTCGAAGGTCCAGGTCGAGAAGGCGAGGTGGACCGGCAGGAGGTCGGTGGCGGCGATCGACGCGAGCGGCAGGGGGTCGCTCGAGCGGCCGTCGCTCCGCACCCGCAGCCGATAGCTCACCGCCTGGCCGGGCGCGAACGGCCCGCCGCCCGAGAGGTTGTCCTTCGCCGGGTTGAGCTGGGCGAAGGGGCCGCTGAGCACGAAGCTGCGGCAGACCGGACCGACCTCTACGTTGGCCGGCCCGGCGGTGTAGACCGCCGAGAGATCGACGCAATTCTGGATCGTGTCGCCGAAGGCGACCGGACCGCCCGCGTTGTCCGGGTTGATGATCCGGCCGCGGATCTGCGGCCGGTTGCCGCCGCTCGACGGCGCCATCCCGGGTTGCGCCTGGCCATACTCCCAGCGCACACGGATGATGGACTCCCCGGCGCCGAGGCCGGGCGGCGGCGCGGTCAGCGTCGTGTTGGCGCCGGTGTTCGGCGAGCTCCCCCAGAGCGTGAAGACGCCCGGCGCGGTGTTCTTCTCGTAGCTCACCCGCACGCCCTCGCCGGCGGCGAAGTCGGCGAGCCCGACGTAGGCGCCGGTGGTGACGCTCGTGACCTGCAGCTCGACGGGCACGGTGTCGATCACCACCAGGTTGTCGAGCGGCACGTTGCCGTCGTTGCCGGGGACGATCTCGTAGGCGAAGTCCTGGTTCAGCGTCGGCGGGTTGGGGCTTCCGCCGGTGACGTTCTTCGCCAGGCTGGCGTCGGGGTCGGGGACGAAGATGGTGACGAGGTGGGTGAGCCCCTCGGGCCCGAAGCCCTGCGGCGGCTCGCCGAGCGGCGTGGCGTCGGCGGTGAAGCTGTTCGTCACCTCGGCGCCGGAGGCGAACGTCGCGCTCGGGAAGGTGACGTTGACCAGCACGTCGCAGCTCTCTCCCGGCCCGAGGGGAACGGCGCAGGGGCTCGACCAGGTGACGGTCGCCGGCGTCGTGCCGACGCAGCCGGGCTGGCAGTCGGCGGCCGGGGTGGCGCCGTTGAACACCGCGCCGGGCGGCAGGGTGTCGACCACCGGCCCGATCGCGGTCAGGTCGAGCGCGCCGCCGCCGCCGGGCACCGCGACGCGCAGCCGGTAGGTCTCCGGCAGGTCGAGGTGGGCCGGGCCGGTGGTCGACGACTTCGCGAGGTCCACCTGGACGCCGGCGACCGCGGTCACCGCGACCGGCGGGGTGGTGAAGGTGCCCGGCGTGGTCTCGAGGTCGATCCCGTCCGCGGTGTTGGTCGCCACCGTGCCGTCCGGCGTCGAGCCGTTCGGGAAGCGGACTTCGATCACCAGGTCGCCGCTGTTGCCGGCCGGCAGCGGGTCGATGAGGTCGAAGCGCACGCGGGTGCGGCCGGTGCCCATGAAGTCGGGGGTCATCTCGATCGCCGCCACGTCGCCGGTCGGGCTCGCCGGCACGGTCGACACCAGCTCCACCTCGCCGGGCAGGAGGTCGATCACCTCGGCGCCGAGGCAGGGCCCCGAGGTGCTGCTGCAGTTGTAGGTCAGCCGGTAGCCGAACGTCCGGCCGGCCGGCTTGGTGTTGCCGGGATCGACCTGCACGGCCGACTTGAGCAGCGGCTGGCCGGCGGCGGGGAGCGCGAAGGTGACGAACGACAGGACGGCGAGCGCCGCCCGAGACGAGCTCCGCAGCATCGGAGACCCCCGAGGGAGGTGGACAGGATCGGACGCCCGTGGCGTCGAATGTAGAGGTGCATCCTACCGCCTGAAAGGTGGCAGCGGCCGGCGGGAAGGCTCAGCGCGATCGGCCGCGGCGCACCAGCGAGGCGACCACCGCCACCAGCTCGGCGGGCTCGGCCGGCTTCGTCAGGTGCATCTCGAAGCCGGCGCGGAGCGTCGCGAGGAGGTCCTCGCGGCGGCCGTGCGCGGTCAGCGCCAGAGCGGGCACCTCGGCCGCCCGGCCGCCCTCCCCGCGCAGGCCGCGCAGGAAGGTGAAGCCGTCCTCCTCCGGCATCTGGAGATCGCTGACGATCACGTCGACCTCGTGCTGCGAGAGGAGCTGCCGCGCCTCGCGCGCCGAGGCCGTCGCCACCGCGCGGGCGCCGCGGCTCTCGAACAGCGAGCAGAGGAGCTCGCGCGAGTCGGGCTCGTCCTCGAGCACCAGGACGGCGACGCCGTCGAGCCGCTCGAGCGGCTCTCGCGAGGGGGCGGCGACGCTGCCGAGCTCGAGCCGCGGCCCGGCGAGCGGCGGGTGGGTCAGCGCCCGCAGCGGCAGCCGCACCCGGAAGGTCGCGCCCTGGCCGAGCCCGGGGCTCTCGGCGAACACCGTCCCGCCGTGCGCCTCGACCAGCCGGCGGACGATCGCCAGCCCGAGACCGAGCCCCTGGTGGGCGCGGGTGATCGACGAGTCGCGCTGGCGGAAGGGCTCGAAGATCTGCGCCAGGAACTCCGGCTCGATGCCGGCGCCGTCGTCGGTGACCGCCACCTCGGCCGACGAGCCGGTGCGGGCGAGCGCCACCTCGACGCGGCCGCCGCGCGGAGTGAACTTGACGGCGTTGCTCATCAGGTTCCACAGCACCTGCTGGAGCCGCGCCGGGTCGGCGGACACGAGGACCGGCTCGTCGCCGGTGCGCGCCAGGAGCTCGATCCCCTTGGCGTCGGCGGCCGGCGCCACCGCGTCGACCGCCGAGGCGATCAGGGTGGCGAGGTCGACCGACTGGAGGCTCAGCCGCAGCCCGCCGGTGGCGATCCGCGACAGGTCGAGGAGGTCGTCGACCAGGCGGGCCAGCGCGCGGGCGTGGCGGGCGATCGTCTGCACGCCGCGCTCGCGCCGCGCCGGCTCGAGCTCGGGCTGGGTGAGCACCTCGGCCCAGCCGGTGATCACCGACAGCGGGGTGCGCAGCTCGTGCGAGACGGTGGCGAGGAACTCGTCCTTGAGCCGGTTCGCCGCCTCCGCCTCCTCCCGCGCCCGCCGCTCGCGCTCGAGCAGCTCGGCGCGCTCGGCCTCGGCGCGGCGGCGGCGGGCGTTCTCCTGCGCCAGCTCGTCCACCTTGCGGTCGAGGAGCGCGAAGCGCTGGTTCACGCGGTCGAGCGCCTGCAGGCGGAGGAGCACGCGGGCGCCGCCGTCCGCCGCCGGCGCCGCCACCCCTTCGACGCGGTAGCCCTCCTCGCGGGCGGCGCCGGCGGGGGTCAGCCGTCCAGGCAGGAACGAGCCGCTCCGAGCGCACTGCCGCAGGTACTCCCGGAGCCGCTCCGGGGGTTCCTCGACCCGCTCGTCGAGCGCCTGGCCGCGGGGCTCCGCCGGCATCCCGAGCGCCGCCACCGCGGCCGGGTTGGCGGCGATCACCGTGCCGGCGACGTCGACCAGGAGAAGGGGCTCGGGGAGGCGCTCGGCGAGAGGCAGGAACGCCTCGGGCTCGAGACTCAACCTTCCCCTCGGAAGTACTCGCGGCCCTCGGCCTGCTCGGCCGCCGCCGACGGCTGGAGGTGGACCACCACCCGGCAGCCCGGGGCGCCTTGGGCGATCGTCTCCTGGAGCTCGACCTTCGCCCATCCGAGGTTGCGCGCCGCGATGGCGCCGAACACGTTGGAGGTCATCATGCAGAGCGCCGGGCGGCCGAGCACCTTGTCGCCGAACGGGCAGGCGCGGTTGCCGAAGACGATCTTGTCCGCGTCCTCCTCGATGACGTAGAAGTCGCCCTGGATGCGCCGCTTGAGGTCGACGAGCACCGCGGCGAGCTGCTCCCGGTCGAGGCGGGAGACGCCGAGGGCGGCGCGGTACTGGTCGTCGATCGTCTCCCCCATCCGCTGGCCGACGATGCTGACGAAGCCGGAGGTCTCCTCGATCCCCACCACCTCCTGGAGCGCCCCCGACAGCTCGCGGAGGAGGGTGCGCATGAAGACGTCCCGCTCCAAGGGGACGTCGAGGACGGGGAGCGACGGGTGTCCGGCGGTGTCGGGCAGGGTCATGCGACGGCCTCCAGAGAGGTGGATGGACCTCTGGCGTCTTGCAAGAAACCTGCACGCTCGCCGCGGCGAGCGTGCCGGCGGTCAGCCCCGTCGCCGGGCCGGCCGGGCCGGCCGCGGCGGCCGCGAGAAGACCACCGCGCCGACCACCGCGCCGAGGAGCGCCCCCAGGGTGTTGAACAGCACGTCGTCGACGTCCGAGGCGCGGCTCGGCATGGCGAGCTGGAGGACCTCGATCGACAGGCTCAGGAGCATCGCCGAGAGGGTCGCCGCGCCCAGCCGGCCCCAGCGGCCGGGGCGGGTGGAGGCGGCGGCGAAGGTGAGCCCGAGCGGCAGGAAGAGGAGCACGTTGCCGACCACGTCGAACAGCAGGTACTCGCGGGCCGCCGCCGCGGCGGCGCAGTCGTCGAGCCAGCAGCGGAAGGCGGCGAGGTGGTGGCGCAACGGCACGAAGTTGCTGCCGGTGAGGTTGGCCCAGGTGACGTAGCGGTCCTCGCGCAGGGTGAGCCACAGCACCACCGCCAGCGACAGCCCGGCGGCGGCCAGCCACCAGGGGCGGAGGTGGGCCACCGGGGACCTGCGGCGCGACATGGGGGGCGGTTCTACCATGCTCCGGGGCGGGCGAACGGGCGCGGCGCTCGCCGCGGACGGCGCCTCCTGCTAGGTTGAGGCCATGTCCTCCGTCCTCGACCGCTTCGCGCCGCCGCCCGCCCGGCCGTCGCCGCCCGCCGACGGCGAGGTCGAGGTGTGGACGGTGCCGCTCGACCCGCCCGAGGACGAGGTGCGGCGCTCGTTCGCGCTCCTCTCCCCGGACGAGACGGAGCGCGCGCTCCGCTTCCACTTCGAGCGCCACCGCCGGCGCTACGCGGTCGGCCGCGGCGCGCTGCGGACACTCCTCGGGCGCTACCTCGGGGTCGATCCGAGGGCTATCGGCTTCGACTACGGCGCCAAGGGCAAGCCGTTCCTCGCCGCCGGGGCCGACGGCGAGCGGCCGCGGCTCCACTTCAACCTGTCGAACTCCGACGAGCTGGCGCTGGTCGCCTTCGCCACCGGCGCCGAGCTCGGCGCCGACCTCGAGCGGCTGCGGCCGATGCCGGACGGGCTGGACGTCGCCGAGCGCTTCTTCTCCGCCGGCGAGCGCCAGGTGCTCGCCGCCCAGCCCGCGGGCGAGCGCGACCTCGCCTTCTTCCGCTGCTGGACGCGCAAGGAGGCCTACCTCAAGGCGGTGGGCGACGGCATCACGGTGCGCCTCGACGCCTTCGACGTCACCCTGGGCCCCGCCGAGGCGCCGCGCATGCTGTCGATCGACGGCGACCCGGACCGCGGCGCCGCCTGGGAGCTGGTGCACGTCGAGCCGGCGCCGGGCTACCTCGGCGCCCTGGCGCTGCCGGCGCGCGGCGACGGCCGCTGGGAGGTGCGCGGCTGGCGCTGGGGCGGCTGAAGGCGCTCCGGCCGGCCGCCCCTACGGAGTCGCCGGCTCGGCGCCGTGGCCGGTCTCGCCGGGGGCCTCGATCGGGATCTCCGGGATCTCGTAGACCGGGACCTCGAAGCCGAGCTTCTCGTGGCAGAACGCCTTCCACTCGTCGCTCACCGCCGAGAACACGACGTGCTCGTCGCGGAAGACGTCGTCGGTGACCACGTAGTCGTCGTGGACGTAGAGGACGTCGTCGTCGGCGATCGCGGTGCGCGGCGTCTCGACCTCCTCGCCGTCGACCTCCTGGACCGCGGGGCGCAGCGACGAGACGTCCTCGCTCCAGCCGGAGAACTCGCGGAGGCGCTTGGCCTCGTAGCCGGCGCAGTAGTCGCTCATCTCGGCCATCACGCCGCCCCTTCCTGCTGCTGCGCCTTCTGCTGCGCCTCCCACTCCTCCATCTTCTTGCGCAGCGACAGCGGCCGCATGTCGGTCCACACCTCCTCGATGTAGTCGAGGCACTCCTTCTTGGTGCCGGTCTTGCCGACCGCCGTCCAGCCGAGCGGCAGCTCGCGGTCCGCCCACCAGATCGAGTACTGCTCCTCGTGGTTGACCACCACGGTATAGATGGAAGTGTCTTCCTCTTCGTCCCAGGACATCGGTGCCTCCGCGCGAGTAGGGTTGGGCTGGTAGCTCTCTTCCAGAGTGCGTCCGGAGGCGAGAGCGGGACAGCCGCCCCTGCGCGGCCGTGTCCGAGCCGCGGCGCTCAGAACTTGAGCGCGCCGAGCTGCGCCCGGAAGGCGGCGAGGTCGCGCACCCGCGCCGACGCCGCCGGCACCCCGGCGCGCTCGAGCTCGCGCGCCTGCTCCTCGCAGAGCTCGAAGGCGCGCTCGTTCATCCGCGCCAGGCGGCGGGCGAGGACGCGGGCGAGCGCCAGGGCGAGGCGCATCACCGCCGGGTCCTCGCGCGCGGCGAGGTCGAGGAACACCTCGCGCGGCAGCTCGAAGAGGCGCGACGGGGCGCGGGTGCGGAGCGTCGCCGTCGCCGCCTCGCCGCAGAGGAACCCGATCTCGCCGAGGAGCGCGCCCGGGCCGAGCTCGGTCAGCCGCCGCTCCTCGCCGCCGTTCACCTTGACCACCTCGACCTCGCCCGAGAGCAGCACGAACAGCGTGCCGCCGGCCTCGCCCTCGCGGCGCAGCACCTCGCCCGCCGCCGCCTCGTGGACCCGGCCGGCCGCCGCCAGCCGCGCCAGGTCGTCCGCCGCCAGCGCCTCGCCGAGCGGCGTCGCCGCCAGCGCTCCGGTCAGCCCGTCGCCGCCCACCCCGTCGTCGCCCGCCATGCCCGTGGTCCTCCTAGATCCCGCGCAGCACCGTCGCCTTGCCCACCCGCCCGATCGCCAGCACGAAGGCGGCGGTGCGGAGCGGCAGCTTGCCGCCCTGGGCGACCTCGGTGAGGTGACGCCACGAGCGCACCATCACCTTCTCCAGCTCCTCGTTGACCCGCTCCTCGTCCCAGGCGAGCTGCTGGATGTTCTGCACCCACTCGAAGTAGCTGACCGTCACCCCGCCGGCGTTGGCGTAGATGTCGGGGACCACCGGGATGCCGCGGCGGCGGAGGACGAGGTCGGCCGCGGGCTCGGTGGGGCCGTTGGCGGCCTCGACGATCATCCGCGCCCGCACCTCGGGAGCGTTCTCGGCGGTGAGCACGCCGCCGAGCGCCGCCGGCACCAGCACGTCGCAGTCGGCGAGGAGGAGGTCCTCGTTCGAGATCGCGTCGCTCCCCGGGAAGCCGACGACGCTGCCGGTGGCGGCGACGTGAGCGATCAGCGCCTCGGGGTCGAGCCCCTCGGGCGAGGTGACGCCGCCGCGGACGTCCGACACCGCGACCACCCGGGCGCCGGCCTGGTGGAAGAACCGCGCCGCCCACGAGCCGCCGTTGCCGAAGCCCTGGATGGCGACGGTGGCGCCGGCGAGCGTGCCGCCCTGGGCGGCGAGCGCCTCGCGGGTGGCGATCACCACCCCGCGGCCGGTCGCCGCCTCGCGCCCGGCCGAGCCGTAGAGGTCGACCGGCTTGCCGGTGACCACCGCCGGCGAGTGGCCGTGGTACTTGCCGTAGCGGTCCATGATCCACGCCATCACCTGCGCGTTGGTGTTGACGTCGGGGGCCGGGATGTCGGTGTGCGGGCCGATCAGGTCGTGGATCTGGTCGACGAACTTGTGGGTCAGCCGGCGCAGCTCGTCGACCGAGAGCTGCTTGGGGTCGCAGGCGATGCCGCCCTTGGCGCCGCCGTAGGGGATGCCGACCACCGCCGTCTTCCAGGTCATCAGCGAGGCGAGCGAGCGCACCTCGTCGAGCTCGACCTCGGGGTGGTAGCGCAGGCCGCCCTTCATCGGGCCGCGCGCGTTGTCGTGCTGGATGCGGTAGCCGATGAAGGTGGCGAGCGAGCCGTCGTCGCGCTCGATCGCCACCTGCACCTGCACCTCGCGGAGCGGGGTGACGAGGAGCTTCTCGATCGCCGGCGACAGGTCGAGGTGGCGCGCCGCCTCGTCGAAGTAGGAGTTGGTCGCCTCGAAGGGGTTCATCGGCTCGATCATACCCGCCCGGCGGCGCGGCGCCCCGGTAGACTGCCGCCGTCGCCGCCCCCCGTGGCACGTCGGTTGCGCCGCGACGCTCGACCATGACCGCCCCGCTCGAACGACCCGACCACCCCACCGGCGGCGGCCACCTCCACCGCCCCGGCGAGCCGCACGGCCACCACCACGGCCCGGGCGCGGCGCGGGCGGCGGGACGGCGGCGGCTGGCCTGGACGCTGGCGCTGGTCGTCGCCTACACCGGCGCCGAGGCGGTGGGCGGCTGGCTGACCAACTCGCTGGCGCTCCTCGCCGACGCCGGCCACATGCTGTCCGACGCCGCGGCGCTTGCCCTGGCGCTGTTCGCGATGCGGATGGCGGCGCGGCCGGCCCGCGCGCAGCGCACCTACGGCCACAAGCGGGTCGAGATCCTCGCCGCGCTCGCCAACGGCGCGGCGCTGGTCGCCATCGCGGCGTTCCTCGTCGTCGAGGCGCTCGGCCGGCTCGCCGACCCTCCGGAGGTGGCGGCGCCGGGGATGATCGCCGTCGCCGCCGGGGGGCTCCTCGTCAACCTCGCGGGGCTGGCGCTCCTCCACGGCGGCCGCGGCGAGAGCCTCAACCTGCGCGGCGCCTGGCTGCACGTCGCCACCGACGCGCTCGGCTCGGTGCAGGCGATCGCCGCCGGGGCGCTGATCTGGGCCTTCGGCTGGCACTGGGCGGACCCGGTGGCGACGCTCGCGATCGCGCTCCTCGTGGTGTGGAGCGCCTGGGCGCTCCTGCGCGAGGCGGTCGGCGTGCTGATGGAGTGGGCGCCGCGGCACATCGACGTCGACCGCGTGCGCTCCACCCTCCACCAGGTGCCCGGAGTGGTCGACGTCCACGACCTCCACGTGTGGACGATCACCTCCGGCCTCGAGGCGCTGTCGGCGCACGTCGTCGCCGCCGAGGACCGCCCGCCGCCGCGCCTCCTCGACGACATCCGCGCCCGCCTCCACCGCCGCTTCGGCATCGACCACGTGACGATCCAGATCGAGAGCGCCGAGTCCGGCGAGTGCCGGGGCTGTTGAGATCGGCGAGAGAACCCGGAGGGAGCCCGCGCATGCCACGACCGACCGCCGTCCCCGCCGTCCGCCGCCGCCCCGCCCTGATGGTGCCCGTCCTGGCGCTCGCCGCCGCGCTGATCGCCTGCGGCAAACCGACGCTCGAGCTCGAGGAGCGCCAGACCTTCCGCGACGCCAGCCGCACCCAGACGGTCGAGGGCTTCGTCCCCGAGACCACGGAGGAGCTGTCGCTCTCGCTCGACCTCCAGGTCGACGCCGGCACCGTCGCCTTCCGCGTCCGCGACCCGCAGGGCCAGGTGCGCTGGGAGGGCGAGCTGACCGGCGGCGGCTCCCTCACCGACCGTCGCGAGTTCCCGCCGGTGGCGGGACCGTGGCGGCTGGACTTCCAGATGGTCGGGGCGGACGGGCGGTACGAGGTGAGATGGCTCGGGCGGTAGGGGGGCGGCGCGGCGCGGTTCGCTACGTCGCGGACGCCACCGCTCGCAGCCGCCGCGCCGCCTCCTCGACCGCCGGGCGCGGGGCGTCCCTGTGGGTGACCAGGCGGACGCGGTCGCGGGCGACGGCGGCGCAGAGGACGCCGGCGCGGGTGGCGCGAGCGGCGAAGGCGGCGGCCGGGTTGGCCCTCCCATCCCCCTCGCCCTCGGCGAAACGCTCCTCGACGCGGAAGATGACGATGTTCGTCTCCACCGTCTCCGGGTCGATCTCAACGCCGGGGAGAGCCGCCAGCTCGGCGGCGAGATAGGCGGCGTTGGCGTGGTCGTCTGCGAGGTGGGCGAAGCCGCGGTCGAGGGCGACCTGGCCGGCGGCGGCGAGGACGCCGACCTGGCGCATGCCGCCGCCGAGCATCTTGCGCACCCGGCGCGCCTCGCGGACGAGGTCGGCGCCGCCGGCGAGGAGCGATCCCACCGGGCAGCCGAGGCCCTTCGACAGGGAGATCATCACCGAGTCGTAGCCGGCGGCGAGCGCCGACGGCTCGACGCCGAGGGCGACGGCGGCGTTGAACAGGCGCGCGCCGTCGAGGTGGATGGGCAGCCCGTGGCGGCGGGCGACGGCGACCAGCTCCGCCGAGCGCTCCGGCCGGGTGACGGTGCCGCCGTGCATGTTGTGGGTGTTCTCGGCGACGATCGCCGCCGGGCGCGAGAGGTACGGCACCTCGGGGCCGATCGCCGCGTCGACCGCCGCCGGGTCGAGCCGCCCGCGGTCGCCGGGGAGCGGCTTCGGCAGCAGGCCGGAGAGGGTCGCCATCGCGCCCATCTCGTAGTGGATGACGTGGGAGAGCTCCTCGCAGAGGACGAGCGCGCCGGCGCCGCGGCCGCGGGCGTGGAGGTGGAGGGCCACCTGGTTGCCCATCGTGCCGCTCGGCATGAAGAGCGCCGCCCCGTGGCCGAGGAGCGCCGCCGCCGACTCCTCCAGCCGGCGCACCGTCGGGTCCTCGCCGAAGACGTCGTCGCCCACCGGGGCGGCGGCCATCGCGGCGCGCATCTCGGCGTCCGGCCGGGTGACGGTGTCGGAGCGGAGGTCGATCGGGGCGCCGGGGCCGGTCATCTCGGTGCTCAGAAGCCGATGGCGACGCGGACGGCGCCGGTGATCGTCTCGCCGCGCTCCAGCTCGACGGTGATCTTCGGCACCAGCAGGTTGAGGGTCAGCCCGGCGTAGGCGACGAAACGGGTGTCGTCGGTCTCGAACGTGCCCCCCAGGTCGCGCTGGAGCGTCCCCTCGCTGTAGACCACGCCGCCGCCGACGTACGGCGTGAGGATGGCGAAGCCCTTCGACAGCAGGAGCTCGGCGCCGTACTGGTCGAGCTCGTAGGCGCCGGAGCCGATCGTCTGCGTGCCGGTGAGCCGCAGTCCGAGGGTGGGGCTGATCAGGCCGCCGTCGACGATCGCCCAGCCGAGCTCGGCGGTGACCAGCTCGAGGTCGCCCTCGAGCACCTCGGCGTAGGAGAGGCCGACGTCGATCCCGGCGGGCAGCCCCTTGCGCGCCCCGACGCGGCCGACCACCAGGAGGTCGCCGGTCAGGTCGCCGTCGATCGCGCCGTCGAAGAACGGCTCGTCGGCGAAGTCCTGGTCGGCGGCGGCCTCGGCCCAGACGTCGAAGCCGATCAGCCCGAGCGGCGTCGCGCTGTGCCGCGGGTAGGCGTAGACCGAGGTGGCGAAGTGGCGGTGGAAGGCCTCGAAGTCCTCGCGCGACGCGTCGGCGGCGACGTCCCAGGCGGCGGCGCGCGGGGCGACGGCGACGGCGGCGGCGAGGAGAGCGGCGACCGCCGCCGCCCTCGCGGGATGGGTGTTTCGCTCAGTCGGCATCGCGCTCCTCCTCCGCCAGGTAGGCCCTCGTCAGCTCGACGACCAGCGCCGGCTCCCCGCCGGTCGCCGCCGCCTCCTCGATCAGCGCCCGGCTCGCCGCGTCCACCGCCTCGACCACGCCGAGGTGGCCCTCGCGCGCCAGCGCCGGCAGATCGTAGCCCGTCTCGTCCGCCCAGCGCGCGGCGCGGAAGAACGCCTGCCCCTGCGAGGGCGTCCGCCCCAGCCGCAGCCACAGCTCGCCGGCGGTCGCCAGCGCCGCGGCGAGGCGCCGGTTGGCGGCGCCGCCGAGGGGCGGGCGGGGCAGCGGCCGCGGGAGCAGGAAGCCCAACCCGCGGGCGGCGGCGGCGCGGGCGAAGGCGCGCTCGTCCGCGTCGGACCCGTGGAACAGCCGGTCGAAGGCGTCGCCGCCGGCGGCCTCGGCGAGCCGCCGTCGGCCGGCGGGATCGAGCCGCGGCACGAACGGCTGGACGACGGCGACGCCGGCGGCGGCGAGCCGGTCGAGGCCGGCGGCGAGGAGGGCGGGTGCGTCGGTGAGGCCGGCGACCAGCGGCCAGAGGGCGGCGCCGCCGGGGGGGAGGAGGGCGAGGGCGTCGCCCGACTCGGGCGGTCGGGCGGCGGAACGGCCTCCGGCAGCCGCCGGCGGCTCGCTCTGCCCGCC
>DATABP010000828.1:0-3702 GCA_036259515.1 Thermoanaerobaculia bacterium
GGCGCCACGCTCCACACCCAGGACCTCTTCCGCAGCGCGCCCTTCTTCGACGCCTCGACGGTGCCGGACGCCGGCGGCGAGATCGCCGGCGCGGCGGCGGCCGCGGCGAACGCTCCGCCCCGCCGCGCCGCGCTGCCGGCCTCGCTCGGACCGGCCGCCCTGGCGCTCGCCGAGGACTACCTGGCGCGCGCCCGCCGGGTGCCGATGCTGCGCGCCGCCGTCGAGCCGCTCGGCCGCGTCGCCGGCAGCAACGAGTGGGCGATCGGCCCGCAGCACGCCGAGGACCGGCTGCCGCTGATCGCCAACGACCCCCACCTCGCGCTCGACGTGCCGGCGACCTTCCACCAGATCCACCTGCGGGCGCCGGCCGCCGGCATCGACGTCATCGGCAGCGGCTTCGCCGGCGTGCCCTACGTGGTGCTGGGCCAGAACCGCCGCCTCACCTGGGGCGCGACGACCAACCCGATGGACGTCACCGACAGCTACGTCGAGACGGTGGTGCCACACGCGGCGTCGCCCTCGGGGCTGGCGACGGTGTTCCAGGGGGTGCCGGAGCCGATCGTGCCGGTGCCCGAGGTGTTCCGCTTCAACCAGCTCGACGGCGTGCCGGAGAACCTCACTGCCGCGGTGCCGGGGAGCACCGTCGAGGGCGTCTTCCTGCCGCCGGCGACGCTGATCGTGCCGCGCCGCAACATGGGCCCGATCGTCGCCCTCGACGTGGAGACCGGCACCGCGATCTCGGTCCAGTACACCGGCTTCTCCGGCACCCGCGAGCTCGACACCTTCCGGCTGTGGAACCGGGCGCGCAGCCTGGTCGGCTTCGTCGAGGCGCTGCAGCTCTTCGACTTCGGCTCGCAGAACTGGGTGGTGGCCGACGTCCTCGGCCAGATCGCCTACTTCACGAGCGGCGAGCTGCCGCTCCGCGAAGACCTCCAGGCCGGCACGGTGAGCGGCGCGCCGCCCTGGATGCTGCGCGACGGCACCGGCGGCAACGAGTGGCTGCCGCTCGACGGCCCGCCGCCGGCCGGCCAGGCGGTGCCCTTCCAGGTGCTGCCGTTCGCGGAGATGCCGCAGCTCCTGAACCCGCCCGCCGGCTGGTTCGTCAACGCCAACAACGACCCGGCGGGCACCACGCTCGACAACGACCCGCTGAACCAGCTCCGTCCCGGCGGCGGCATCTTCTACCTCAACGTCGGCTACGCCGACGGCCTCCGCGCCGGCCGCATCACCGAGCGGGTGCGCGAGCTGGTCGCCCGCGGCGACGTGACGATGCAGGACATGGAGGATCTCCAGGCCGACGTGGTGCTCCCCGACGCGCAGTTCTTCGTGCCCCGGATCCTCGCCGCCTGGGAGCGCGAGGGCGACGCCATCGCTCCCGGCACGCACGCGCGGTTGGAAGAGGCGATCGCCCGCCTCGCGGCGTGGGACTTCACCGCCCCGACCGGGATCCCCGAGGGATGGGACGCCGCCGACGTCGACGGCCAGCGCCTGCCCCCCACGGCGGACGAGATCGCCGACAGCGTGGCGGCCACGATCTACTCGACCTGGCGCGGCCAGATGATCGAGCGGACGATCGACGTGCCTCTGGCGCAGTTCGGCCTGCCGGCGCCGGGCAGCGACCGCTCGGTGATCGCGCTGCGTCACCTGCTCGAGCGCGGCGGCGTCAGCGTCTCGGGCGTCGATTTCTTTGTCACCGCCCCCGGCGACACCATCGGCGAGCGCGTGGACAACACCGTGCTCTTCGCCCTCGACGACGCGCTCGCGGCCCTCGCCGGCCCCGACTTCGCCCCCGCCTTCGCCGGCTCGACCGACCTCGACGACTACCGCTGGGGCCTCCTCCACCGGATCGTCCTCGACCACCCGCTGGGCGGACCGCTGTCGATCCCGCCGGGCGCCGGCGCCTTCCCGCCCGAGCTGCCGCCCGAGCTGCCGGGCATCGCGGTCGACGGCGGCTTCGGGACTGTCGACGCCTCCGGCCACTCGGCGCGCGCCGACGCCGCGAACGACTTCCGCTTCGGCTCGGGGCCGGTGCGCCGCTACGTCGGCCGGCCCGCCTTCGGCCCGGGCTCGATCTCCGGCGTCACCGCGCTCCCCGGCGGCGAGAGCGGCGACCCCGCCAGCCCCTGGTACGTCAACCTGCTCCCCCGGTGGCTGACCAACGACGCCTACCCGGTGGCGCAGCACCCGGTCGACTTCATGCTGGGGCCGGCGCGGGTGCAGATCTTCCGGCCGTAGCGGGCGGCGGCGCCTCGGCGGCCGGCGGCGGTCTCACAGCCGGCGGTCGTCGAGGAACGGCTTCTCGGGATGGCGGCGGAGGTAGTCGATCAGCCGCGGCAGGTACTCGGCGATCGGCGGGCACTCGACGCCCGTGCCGTCCAGCGCGTCGAGGGTGTTCAGCACGTCGTAGCGCACCTCGTGGTTGGCGTAGACCACCGTCTCGCGGGGGATCTCCACCGCGCGGCGGAGCGCCGGCACGGCGAGCGCGGTCTCGAACACCGCCGCCGGCAGGCCGAACGGCGGCTTCGGCTTGCCGAGCGCGCGGCTGATCTCGTCGATCAGCTCGCGGGAGGTCGGCGCCGCCGGGTCGGCGAGCTGGTAGACCTTGCCGGCGGCATCGGGACGGCCGGCGATCTCCGCCATCGCGGCGACCACGAAGTCGACCGGCACCACGTTGAGCCGCCCCTTGCCCTCCCCCAGCCGCGGCATCGGCACGAGCCGCGGCATGCGCAGCATGAGCCGGATGAAGTAGTAGGGGCCGTCGTACTTGTCGGTCTCGCCGGTCTTCGAGTCCCCCACCACCACCGCCGGCCGGAAGACCACCGCCGGCAGAGCGTCCCACCGCCGCTGCACCTCGACCTCGGCGGCGAACTTGGTCGACTCGTAGTGGTTCTTGAACCCCTGCCCGCAGTCGAGCTCCCCCTCCATCACCCTGCCGGTGCGGTCGCCGGAGACGTAGCAGGTCGAGACGTAGCACAGCCGCCGGAAGCCGGCGCACGCCGCGCAGAAGTCGAGCACGTGCCGGGTGCCGTCGACGTTGACCCGCCGTGCGACCTCCTCCGGCACCGCGAGGTCGTAGACCGCCGCGAGGTGCCAGACGCCGTCGACGCGGCCGGCGAGCTCCTCCCAGCACCCCGCGTCGAGCCCCAGCCGCGGGTCCGTGACGTCCCCGACCACCGTCTCCCACCGCCCGGCGAACCCCGGCTGCTCCCGCTCGATCGCCCCCAGGTCCTCCTCCGCCCGCCCGCGCAGCCTCTCCTCGACCAGGAAGACCCACGTGGTGTCCGGGTGGCGCCGGTGCAGCCGGCGGACCAGCCGCCGCCCGAGGAAGCCAGGGAAGCCGGTGAACAGCAGTGTCGAGGACATGAGGGCTCCAAGCGGCCGCGGCTATGCCGCGTTGCGGCGCGATTCTGACGGGAAGCGGCAAGGAAGGCAAGGCTTGGGCAAAGGGTCCCCTCCAGGCTCCACTCCCGTACGCCCGCGCCGCCCTCCGCCTCGCCACCCACTCCCGCCGAAGCGGTTCGCTCCCACCACCGCCCCAGTGTTCCGTCTCCGTCTCCACGCCGCCGCGACCTCGGCACGAGCGCCGCCTCCCCGTGTCACGGTCGCCACCGCGGGCAGGGTCCCTTTCGGGCAGGTCGGGGCAGGGCGCCGGCAGACAGCGGGCGGTCGGTCGCGCCCGCAGCGTGTGGGCCTGAGCGGAGG
>DATABP010000829.1:0-2702 GCA_036259515.1 Thermoanaerobaculia bacterium
GCCGAGGTCGAGCCCGACCCCGCCGCCGCCCTCGACCGCGCGCTCACCGCGGCCCGTGACACCGGCGCCGACACCGTCGTCGTCTGCGGCTCGATCTACCTGGTCGGCGCGCTGCGCGCCGAGCTCCGCCGCCGCTTCGGCGCGCCGACGGACTGACGCGCGCCTACGGCAGCTCGGGGTACAGCGGGAAGCGCGGGGTCAGCTCGTGGACGGCGGCGCGGACGCGGGCGCGGACGGTCTCGTCCTCGGGGGCGCGGAGCACCTCGGCGATCAGGTCGCCGACGGTGTCCATCTCGGATTCGCCCATGCCGCGGGTGGTCAGCGCCGGGGTGCCGACGCGGATGCCGGAGGCGACCAGCGGCGGGTTGGGGTCGTAGGGGATGGTGTTCTTGTTGACGGTGATCTCGGCCGCCTGGAGCGCCTGCTCGGCGAGCTTGCCGGTCAGCCCGGCGGCGGCGACGTCGACCAGGAAGACGTGGTTGTCGGTGCCGCCGGAGACGATGCGGAAGCCGTGGCCGGCGAGCCGCCCGGCGAGCCGCCGGGCGTTGGCGACGATCCGCCCCTGGTAGCCGCGGAACTCCTCCGTCCCCGCCTCGCGCAGCGCCACCGCCTTGGCGGCGACGACGTGCATCAGCGGCCCGCCCTGGAGGCCGGGGAAGACGGCGCGGTCGAGGTCCTTGGCGTACCGCTCCTTGCACATCGCCAGGCCGGCGCGCGGGCCGCGCAGCGTCTTGTGGGTGGTGGTGGTGACGAAGTCGCACCACGGCACCGGCGACGGGTGGAGCCCGGCGACGACGAGGCCGGCGACGTGGGCGACGTCGGCCATCAGCAGCGCGCCGCAGGCGTCGGCGATGGCGCGGAAGCGCTCGAAGTCGATCACCCGGCTGTAGGCCGAGGCGCCGCAGACGATCAGCTTCGGACGCTCGGCGACCGCCTGCCGCTCCACCGCGTCGTAGTCGATCGTCTCGGTCTCGCGGTCGACGCCATAGGAGACGACCTCGAAGTCGCGCCCGGAGTAGGAGAGCCGGTGGCCGTGGGTGAGGTGGCCGCCCGACGACAGGTCCATCCCCATCAGCTTGTCGCCGGGGCGGAGGAACCCGAAGTAGACGGCCATGTTCGCCGTCGTCCCGCTGTGCGGCTGCACGTTGACGTGTTCGGCCCCGAACAGCGCCTTTGCGCGCTCGATCGCCAGCGTCTCGGCGACGTCGACGAACTGGCAGCCGCCGTAGTAGCGGCGGCCGGGGTAGCCCTCGGCGTACTTGTTGGTCAGCACCGAGCCGGCGGCGGCGAGCACCGCCGGGCTGACGAAGTTCTCGGACGCGATGAGCTCGAGCCCCTCGTTCTGGCGCCGGCGCTCGTCGGCGAGCACCCCGTAGATCTCGGGATCGGTCGCCCGCAGCTCCTCGAAGAGACCCATCGCTCCCCCGCTCCGCCGCCCGCCGGCCTCAGGCGCCCGGCTCGTCGTTCGGCTCCTGGCTGTCGTAGGACTCCGGGGCGGCGGCCTCGGCGACGTCCTCCTCGCTGACGTCGGGGTCGCGCATGTCGGCCTGCTTGGGCCGCTTCGCCGGCTTCTTCTTCGACTCGCCCTCGTCGGGCACCGCGGTCTCCTCCACCGCCACCGCCTCGGTGGCCGGGTTGGCGTCGACCGCCGTCGCCTGCGCCGCCTCGGCCTGCTTCGCCTTCGGGCTCGCCTTCTTCTGGCTCGACTTCTTCTCGGCGCCCGCCTTGACGCTCTCGCCGGCCTCCGCCGGCACCTCGCCGGCCGCGGCGCGCTCGGCGGAGCGCGCGGACTTCGGCGCCGCCCCCGCGTCGGCCCGCTTGCCCGACCGCTTCGACGACTGCTGGCGCGCGGCCGGGACCGCCGCCAGCTCCTCCTGGCGCCGCTTGGCGAGCCGCTTCCCACGTCGCTGCTGCCGGCGGCGAAGTTGCCGATCCTTTTCTCTCAAAGCAGTTCCTCCTCGGAAGGGTGGGCGCGCGGCCAGGGGCGCCGGCCGGCGGAAAAGCAAGCATACCCGAGCGCGCCGCCGGGGGCCGGCCGTAGACGCCGCTACAACGGGATGTTGCCGTGCTTCCTCGCCGGCACGTCCTGGCGCTTGCCGGCGAGCTGACGCAAGGCGCGGACCAGGTGCGGCCGGGTCTGCCGCGGCCGGACGATCGCGTCGACGTAGCCGCGCTCGGCGGCCACGTAGGGGTTGGCGAGCTTCTCGCGGTACTCGGCCACCCGCGCGGCGCGCACCTCGGCGGCGCGCTCGCCGGCCGCCTCGATCTCGCGCCGGTAGAGGACGTTCACCGCCCCCTCCGGTCCCATCACCGCGATCTCCGCCGTCGGGTAGGCGAGGTTGACGTCGGTGCGGATGTGCTTCGAGGCCATCACGCAGTATGCGCCGCCGTAGGCCTTGCGGGCGATCACCGTCAGCTTGGGCACCGTCGCCTCGGCGAAGGCGTAGAGGAGCTTGGCGCCGTGCTTGATCAGCCCGCCGAGCTCCTGCTGCGTCCCCGGCAGGAAGCCCGGCACGTCCTCGAAGGTGACCAGCGGGATGTTGAAGGCGTCGCAGAAGCGGACGAACCGCGCGCCCTTGAGTGAGGCGTCGATGTCGAGCACGCCGGCGAGGTAGCCCGGCTGGTTGGCGACGACGCCGACCGGGCGGCCGTTCAGCCGCGAGAAACCGATCACGATGTTGCGCGCGAAGTGCTCCTGCACC
>DATABP010000830.1:0-6734 GCA_036259515.1 Thermoanaerobaculia bacterium
GCCGCCTCCCCCTCCGCCCGTCCGGTCAGCAGCAACGCCGTCGCCAACCCGAGCAGGAGGTACGGATAGCGCGGGAACTCCCCGTGTAGGAACAGCCAGGTCACCAGGTACCCGACCAGCCCCGCCGCCACCCCGTCGGCCAGCGCCGCCGTCCGCAGGTCGCCCGCCGCGCGCAGCCGCCGCCGCGCCGCGAGCAGGGTGACGAAGGCGGCGAGCAGCACCCCGCCCCAGGCGGCGAGGCCCAGCACGCCGGTCTCGGCGGCGACCTCGAGGTAGAGGTTGTGCGGGAAGTTGCGCGCGCCGGGCTCCTCGTAGAGGCGGGCGTCGCTCCCCACCCGGTCGGCGTAGCGGGTGAAGTGGTGGGCGTAGTTGCCGGCGCCGACCCCGACCTCGGGGCGGTCGAGGAACATCCGCCAGGCGGCGGCGGTGACCAGCCGGCGCTTGGCGAACGAGCTGTCCGGCTCGAGCACCTCCTCGCCGCCGGGGACGATCTCGGCCAGCGTCGTCAGCCGCCGGGCGAAGCCCTCCGGCGCCAGGACCGCGAGGAGCAGCGCGGCGGCGACGGCGGCGGCGACGTGGCGCGGCCGCACCCCGTGGAGCACGACGGCGACGCCGATCACCACCGCCAGCGCCAGCGCCGCGCCGCGCGAGTAGGTCAGCACGGTGCCGGCGACGAGGAGCCCCGCCGCGAGGAGCGCCAGCGCCCGCCGCCGCCCGCGCCGCCCGGTCCAGCTCCCCTCGCCCCAGGCGAGCGCCAGCGCCAGCGGCACCAGCACGAGGAGGATCTGCGCGAAGTAGTTGGGGTCGCCGAGCGGCCCGGCGATCCGCGGCTCGAAGACGTCGCCGTAGATCTGCGCCTGCTTGATCCGCGCGAGGCCGCCGAAGTCGCGGTCGAAGGTCCCGGTCAGCGCCTGCCACACGCCGAGCGCGGCGAGGAGCGCGCCGGCCGCCACCGCCGACCACGCCGCCGCCCGCAGCAACCTCGGCCCGGCGGCGAGGAGCGCGACGAGGAGGTAGACGATCGTCGCCTTGACGATCTCCGCCAGCCGCTCGTCGGCCAGCCCGGTGTCCGCCGCCCAGGCGGTCGAGGCGAGGACCACCGCGAGGTAGCCGCCGAGCGCCAGCGTCAGCCCCGAGGCGGCCACCGCGGCCGTGCCGTCGGGGCCGCGCGCCCGCAGCCCGGCGACGGCGAGCGGCAGGGCGAGGAGCTGGAGGAGCGACGGCAGCCCGTGGCGGCGGACCAGCACCTCGGAGAGGTTGAGGACGACGAAGACGACCAGCACCGCCGTCGCCAGGCCGCGGTGGCGCAGGAGGGCGACGACCCCGGCCGCCGCCGCCGCCGTCCCCAGCGCCGCCAGCGCCAGCGCCCGCGGCGAGGACGGCAGGTCGAGCGCGAAGAGCTCCGGCCGGGCGACCGCCAGCCAGCCGCCGGCGGTGGCCGTGACGAGCGCCACGAGCGTCGCGAGCGCCGCCGCCCCGGGGGCGAGCGCCGGCCGCGCCGTCCCCCACCGCGCCCCCGGCGAGGTCATCGCACGGCTCCGCCCGGTCAGCCCGGCCGGCCGACCGCCCCCCGCACCAGCTCGACGGCGACCGCCGCCACCAGCCCGGCGAACAATCCGAGCACCGCCGCCACCGCCAGGTTGCGTCTGAGGTCGGGCCGCACGGGCCGCCGCGACGGCTCGGCGCCCGCCACGTCGCGCAGACTGTAGATGCGGTAGAGGCGCCGCGCCTCGCGGCGGGTGGCGGCTGCGACCGCGTTGGCGAGCGCCGCGGCGCGCTCGCCGTCCGCCCCCTCGACGGCGATGCGGATGAGGTTGGTGTTCGGCACCACCGAGCCGTGGACGGAGAAGCCGCGCACCGCGTCCGGCTCGACGCCCATCCGCTCCGCCGCGTCCGCCCTGATCTCCGGCGCCGCCGGCAGCCGCGCCAGGGTGGCCACCACGGTGCGCCGCTCGAGCGCCTCGATGGCGTCGAGCAGCTCGTCGTTCTCCCGGAGCTCGCTCGAGGGGACGACGACGAGGAGCGCCTCGGCGGCGTAGACCGGGCGCTCGCGGCCGGTCATCCACCACGCCACCGCCAGCGCCGCCGCCACCGCCAGGAGCACCAGCCACCAGCCGCGCGCCAGCCCGCGCAGCACCGCTCGCGACTCGTTCAACGCCTCCCCTCCCCGCGGCGTCCCGGGACCGGCGACGCCGCCGTCGTCACGTGGCTCCGTCGCCGCGCAGCACCACGGGCAGCGTGCGCAGCAGGATGCGCAGGTCGAGCCCCAGGCTCCAGCGGTCGACGTACTCGAGGTCGAGCTCGATCCGACGCTCGTCGGGCAGGCGGCTCCGCCCACTCACCTGCCAGAGGCCGGTCAACCCCGGCTTCATCGAGAAGCGCCGGAGCTGGGCGCTCTTCGGGTAGAGGCGGAAGTCCGAAACGAGGAGCGGCCGGGGGCCGACCAGGCTCATCTCGCCGCGCAGCACGTTCCAGAGCTGCGGCAGCTCGTCGAGCGAGGTGCGGCGCAGCCAGCGGCCGACGCGGGTGACCCGCGGGTCGTCCTCGAGCTTGAAGAACACGCGGTCGGGGCGCTCGGCCGCCAGCGCCGCCTCGTCGCGCTCGGCGCCCACCACCATGGTGCGCAGCTTGAGCATCGGGAAGCGGCGGCAGCGGTGGCCGATGCGCTCCTGGACGAAGAAGGCCGGCCCGCGGCTGGTCAGCTTGACGAGCAGCGCGGCGCCGGCGAGGAGCGGCAGCGTGGCGACGAGCAGCAGCCAGGCGCCGACGACGTCGACCGCCCGCTTGACGCGGGCGGCGAGGCCGAGCTCCGTGACGTGCGGCGCCTCGAGGATCCACGTGAAGCTGCCGGTGTCGTCGAGATTCATGGCGGGAGGTTCTCGGGGGGAGATATCGACGAGCGACGATACAACGTCGCCGGCAGGGGCGCGAGGCGCCTCCCCCTGGAGGGGCAAGAGACGTGCCCGGCGACGGCGCGCTCCCGAGCGGCCGGCTCGCCCCGGCCGACGCCCGCTGGCCGGGATCAGCCGAGCAGACGGCGGGCGATCACCGTCCGCTGCATCTCGCTGGTGCCCTCGTAGATGGTGGTCACCCGCACGTCGCGGTAGAGGCGCGAGATCTCGTAGTCGGCGTGGAAGCCGTTGCCGCCGTGGATCTGCACCCCCTCCCACACCGCCCGGTTGGCGGCCTCGCTGGCGTAGAGCTTGGCCTGCGAGGCGAGGCGGCCGGCGTCGGGGTCGGGCGGGTCGGCCTCGGAGACCGCCGCGGCGTGGTAGGTCAGCGCGCGGGCGGCGGCGAGCTCGGTCGCCATCGTCGCCAGCTTGAAGCGGACCGCCTGGTTGTCGGCGATCGGGCGGCGGAACTGCACCCGCTCGCCGGCGTAGTCCCGGGACAGCTCGAGCGCCCGCTGGTGGATGCCCAGGCACTGCGCGGCGATCCCCAGCCGCGAGTGGTCGAGGGTGGCGAGCGCGATCGCGAACCCGTCGCCCTCCGCGCCGAGGAGGTTCTCCGCCGGGACGCGGCAGCCGGTGAAGACCAGCGGCGCGGTGCGCGAGGCGGCGAGGCCGATCTTCTCCTCCGGCTTGCCGACCGAGAAGCCCGGCGCGTCCGCCGGCACCACGAAGGCGGAGAGCCCGCGCCGGCCGCCGCCCGGCTCGGTGGCGGCGACCACCACGTAGAAGCGCGCCACGCCGGCGTTGGTGATCCACGCCTTCTCGCCGTCGAGCACCCAGCCGTCGCCGTCGCGGCGGGCGCGGGTCTGCATCGAGCGGATGTCGCTCCCGGCCCCGGGCTCGGTCAGCCCGAAGCCGCCGAGGGCGCGGCCGCCGGCGAGCTCGGGGAGCACGCGCCGCTTCACCTCGTCGCCGCCGAAGCGCTGGATCGGCCAGGCGCACACCGAGTTGGTGACGCTCATCGTCACCCCGATCGAGGGGCAGACGCGCGACACCTCCTCGACCGCCAGACAGTAGGTCAGGGCGTCCGCCCCGGCGCCGCCGTGCTCCTCGCCGACCATCATGCCGAGGAGCCCCAGCTCGCCCATCTGGGCGATCACCTCGTCGGGGAAGCGGTGCTCGCGGTCGCGCTCGGCGACGCCGGGGGCGATCGCCTCCTCGGCGAAGCGGCGCACCTCGTCGCGGACCAGCGCCTGGTCCTCGGACAGCGAGAAGTCGATCACCGGCGCGGCTCCGCGGCCTACGCCCGCTCGACGACCCAGTCGGCGATCACCATCTTCTGGATCTCGCTGGTGCCCTCGTAGATCTCGGTGATCCGGGCGTCGCGGAAGTAGCGCTCGACGTTGTACTCCTTGGTGTAGCCGTAGCCGCCGTGGATCTGGAGCGCCTTGTTGGTCACCCGCTGCGCCATCTCCGAGGCGAACAGCTTGGCCTGCGCCGCCTCCAGCGTGTAGCGCGCCTGGTTCTCCTTCGCCCACGCCGCCTTCCAGGTGAGGAGGCGCGCCGCGTCGAGCTCGGTCGCCATGTCGGCGAGATAGAACTGGATGGCCTGGAAGTCGGCGATCGGGCGGCCGAACTGCTGGCGCTCCTGGGCGTAGGCGAGCGCCTCCTCCATCGCGCCGCGGGCGATCCCCACCGCCTGGGCGGCGATGCCGATGCGGCCGCCGTCGAGGGTCGCCATGGCGATCTTGAAGCCCTCGCCGTCCTCCCCCAGCCGCCAGCGCGCCGGCACCCGCACGTCCTGGAAGGCCAGCCAGGTGGTGCCCGAGGCGTTGACGCCGAGCTTGAACTCGTGCTCGCCGTGGGAGTAGCCGGGCGCGTCGCAGGGGACGAGGAAGGCGGTGATGCCGCGGTGCTTGCGCTCCAGGTCGATCGAGGCGAAGACCAGCGCCACGTCGGCGTCGGTGCCGTTGGTGATGAACACCTTCTCGCCGGAGAGGACGTAGTCGTCGCCGTCGCGGCGGGCGACGGTGCGCAGGCCCGCCGGATCGCTGCCGGCGCCGGGCTCGGTCAGCGCGAAGCAGCCGAGCTTCTCCCCGGACGCGAGCGGGGCGAGGAACTCCCGCTTCTGCTCCTCCGTCCCGAACTTGAGGAGCGGGTCGCAGACCAGTGAGTTGTTGACCGACAGGATGACCCCGGAGGTGGCGCAGGCGCGGCTCACCTCCTCGATCGCCAGGCAGTAGGCGACGGTGTCCATCCCGGCGCCGCCGTACTCCTCCGGCACCGCCACCCCGGCCAGCCCCAGCTCGCCGGCGCGGTCGTAGAAGTCGCGCGGGAACTCGCCGGTCTCGTCGATCTCCTTGGCCCGCGGCGCCGCCACCTCCTCGGCGAAGCGCCGCACCGTCTCCTGGAGCAGCTTGTGCTCGTCGCTCAGCTCGATCCGCATGTCGATCCTGGAAGGAAGTCCTCGGGGACGCCGCGTCCGGCGGCGCGGTTTACGATAGCAGACCGCCGGCTATACTCCGCCGCGCCCGGAGGACCGACCGATGCCGCTACGAGACCCCCGCCCCAGCTACACCGACGAAGAGCTGATGAGCTTCCTGCCGCTCGGCTGGCACGTCCTCGGCCACCCCGAGTGGGACGACAAGCGCGGCGTCCTCACCCTCACCGTGATCGACAACGTCGACTTCGACTGGCCGGTCCACGTCTCCGCCAAGGCGGTGACCAAGGAGGGGCGGCTCGGGGCGCTCAAGCAGGCGATCGACGACGTGTACCGCGAGCGGCTGGGCCGGCACACCCGGGGGCTGGGGATGGCGGGGTAGCTGCCCCGTCCGGCTACGACCTCCCCCGCCCGCCGCGCCCCTCCAGCAATCCGTAGAACAGCGTCGCCAGCGCGTTGGTGGTCGCCAGCGCGGTGGCGCGGCGGCGATTTTCCAAGCCGCCGGTCAGGGACGCGGTGATGCCGCCGGCCTTGCGGGTGCCGGGGACCACGAAGGGGATCTGCTCGTGGCCGAGGCCGGCGACCAGGCGGCCGGGGAGCTCGATCGCGCCGCTGCCGCCCCAGGCCTCGCCGATCGGCGAGCGGATCACCGTCCAGTTGCGCACGAACCAGTGCTGGTCGCCGTCGAGCTCGACCAGCTCGAGGCCGCCCTCGCTCGCCAGGTGGAAGTGGTACTGGTCGCCCAGGCGGCGCTCCAGCTCCTCGGCGTGGCGGCGGGCGTGGGTCAGCACCTCGAGGTCCGAGGGGAGGAGGCCCAGCGGCTCCTCGCCGCTCGGCTGCGGCACCACCGCTACCGGCACCTCGCGGCCCAGCCCCTCGCTGAAGTAGCGTACGAATCCGTCGCGCACGCCGAGCAGCTTGTCCGGGTTGGGGGCGGCCACCGCCACCGCCACGCCGCTCTTGAGGCGCTGCCAGAACTCGCCGAGGTCGGGGGGATGATCACCAGCCGTCATAATCGAAGGCTGAAGGATATGCGGCAGGCCGGACGCTGTAAAGGCGAGCTGGCGCGGCTGGAGGGGCCGCACCTGGTCGCCGAGGCGGCGGCCGCGGGAATCGAGCTGCTCGACGTGCTGGCGACGCCGGAGCTCCTCGCCTCGCCCGCCGGGCGCGAGCTGGCGGCGCGGCTGCCGCGGGCGCCGGAGGCGGTGGAGGGCGAGGCGCTGGCGAGCGTGATGGACGCCGACTCGCCGCGCGGCGTCGCCGCCGTCGCCCGCCTGCCGCGGCCGGGGGTGGCGGCGCTCCCCCGCCGCGCCGACGGCGTCTACGTCTACGTCGCCGGGCTCAAGGACCCCGGCAACCTCGGCGCGCTGGCCCGCTCCGCCGAGGCGGCCGGCGCGGCGGGG
>DATABP010000831.1:0-4279 GCA_036259515.1 Thermoanaerobaculia bacterium
CGGCTTCCTCGAATACGACCGCAAGGCTGTATCCGGGCTCGTCAACCAGGGCTGGAAGGACAGCAACGATTCGATCTTTCACGCCGACGGCCAGCTGGCCGAGCCGCCGATCGCGCTGTGCGAGGTGCAGGCGTACGTCTACGCGGCGCGGCGGGCGGCGGCGCGGCTGGCCCGCGACCTCGGGCGCGGCGAGCGGGCGCGGCAGCTCGAGGCCGCCGCCGAGGAGCTGCGCCGCCGCTTCGAGGAGGCGTTCTGGAGCGAGGAGCTCGGCACCTACGCGCTGGCCCTCGACGGCGACAAGAAGCCCTGCCGGGTGCGCGCGTCGAACGCCGGCCACTGCCTGTGGGCGGGGATCGCGGCGCCGGAGCGGGCGGTGCGGGTGGCCGCCGGGCTGCGCGCGCCGGAGATGTCGAGCGGCTGGGGGATCCGCACGCTGGCCACCAGCGAGGTGCGCTACAACCCGATGTCCTACCACAACGGCTCGGTGTGGCCGCACGACTCGGCGCTGATCGGCCGCGGCCTCGCCGACTACGGCTTCGAGGAGGCGGCCGGCGAGGTGCTCGCGGCGCTCTTCGACGCCAGCCTGGCGGTCGACCTCCACCGCCTGCCGGAGCTCTACTGCGGCTTCCCGCGCCGTCCCGGCGCCGGCCCGATCCTCTACCCGGTCGCCTGCTCGCCGCAGGCCTGGGCGACCGGGGTCGGACACCTCCTGATCGAGGCCTGCCTGGGGCTGTCGATCGACGCGCCGCGCGGCCGGGTCAGCCTCGTCCACCCGTACCTGCCGCCGCTCGTCGACCGGGTGTCGATCGCCGGCCTCCGGGTGGGCGAGGCGGTCGTCGACCTCGACTTCGAGCGCCACCCGAACGACGTCGGGGTCAACGTCACCCGCCGGCAGCGCGACGTCGAGGTGGTGGTCGTCAAGTAGCGGACCCGCGGCGCGCCGCTCCGCTCGGTCTCCGGGTCAGGGCGCCGGCGCCTCCTCGGCCGGCTCGCCGCCCTCGGCGGTCGCGTCGGGCAGGTCGAGGTACCAGCGGCCGTCGACGCGCACGAAGTCGACCTCCTCGCCGCCGATCAGGCCGTGCGCCGCGTCGCCGTCGACCGTCAGGCCGGAGAGCTCGCCCGCCGGCACCGGCACCGGCTCCTCGCCGGCCGCCTCGTCGGGGAACTCCTCGCGCATGAAGTCCATCAGGTCGGCGATCAGCGCCACCTGGTCGATGCCGGCGAAGAGGGCGGCCGCGGCCTCGGGACCGGCGGCGCCGGGCGGCGTCTCCTGCTCCATCAGCTCGTCGACCCCGTGGCGGGCGAGGAGCGCCTCGTAGCGCTCGGCCATCCCCGCCGCCTGGGCGGCGAGCTCGTCGAGCTCGGCCGCGCCGGCGGCCTCGGCGTCCTCCTCCGCCGCGACGGCCTCCGCCTCGGCTTCGGCTGCGGCGGCGGTGGCCTCGCTCTCGCCTTCCACCGCCAGCTCGCCGCCCATCGAATCGGCGAGCCCCTCGGCCATCCCCTCGGCGAGGTCGGCGCCCATCTCGGCCATTCCCTCGGCGAGCCCGGCGCCCATCTGCGCGAAGGCGGTCATCATGCCGGCGCCGAGCATCAGCACCATGCTCATCGCCGCCCGGTCGTCGGGGGCGAGGCAGGCGGCGAGCTCGGCGAAGTCCTTCTCCGCGGCAGCCGACTGGAGCCGCGCGACGAGCGCCTCCGGAGAGGCGGCGCCGAGCTCGACCTCGGCGGCGGCGGCGGGCCCGGCGGGCGGCAGGGCGAGGAGCAGGCAGAGGGCGAGCGCGCAGGCGGGCGCGACGCGGCGGCGGGCCGACGGGATCGTCGACATGGGTGTCTCCTTTCAAGGGGACCGGCGCGCCGGAGCCTGACGCCGTTACCGGGTGGGAGTCAACCGGCGAGCGACTCGGCGAGCGCGCGGCAGGGCGCCGCGGCGCTCCGGATCTCCCACCGAATGGCGAGCGTGCCCCGGCCCCCGCACCGCACCGCCCCACCCCCGCGCCTCCTCACCCGCCTCCTCCCGCGCCCCGCCGCTCCCGTATCATCCCCTCGCCGACGCGACCTCCCCGCCGGCATTCCCGCTCCACGCCACGTGACCTCCTCGCCCCCCGTCCGCCTCGCCGACCTCGCCGCCCGCGAGCTGCTCGTCGTCACCGGCAAGGGCGGGGTCGGCAAGACCGCCCTCTCGGCGGCCCTGGGCCGGCTGCTCGCCGCGCGCCGGCGCACGCTGGTCCTGGAGGTCGACCCGCGGGAGAACCTGCACCACATGCTCGGCGTGCCGCCGTCCGGGGGCGAGGTGGCGGAGGTGCCCGGCGGCGCCGGAGGTCCCGCGGGCCGCGCCGGCGGGCTGTGGCTCCAGAACCTCAAACCGCGGGAGGTGGTCGACCGGCTGGTCGCCGAGCGGCTGCGGATCGGTCCGCTGGCGCGACGGGTGCTGGCGAGCCCGGTGTACGAGCAGTTCGCCGAGGGGGCGCCGGGGCTCAAGGAGGTGGCGGTGCTGGGGCACGCGCTGCGGCTGGTGGAGGGGCGCGAGCGCGGGAGCTGGGGGGATCGCTTCGACCTCGTGGTGCTCGACGCGCCGGCCTCCGGGCACGGCGTGTCGCTCCTGACGGCGCCGAAGCTCCTCGCCGAGGTGATCGAGAGCGGCCCGGTGGGGACGCTCGGGCGCGAGCTCGCCGCCTTCGTCGCCGATCCGGCGCGCTGCGGGGTGGTCGCCGTCACCACGCCGGAGGAGATGCCGGTGCAGGAGGCGATCGAGCTGGCGGCGACGCTCGCCGAGCGCTTCGGGCGCCGGCCGGACCTGCTGGTGGTCAACGGGGTCTACCCGCCGTTCGAAGGCGGCGCCGCGGCGGAGCCGGCCGGCGACCCGGGGCTGGCGCTGTGGCACGACCGGCGGCGCCTCCAGGAGCGCGAGATGGCGCGGCTCGACGCCGAGTGGGCGGGGCCGCGGGTGGAGCTGCCGAAGCTGCCGCTCGATCCCGGCCCGGAGCTGGCCGGCACGCTCGCCCGCTGCCTGGCCGGCGCGCTCGGCGAGGAGGCGGCGGCGTGGAGCTGATCTCCGAGCGGCACCCGCTGCTCGTCGTCGTCGGCTCGGGCGGGGTCGGCAAGACGACGCTCGCCGCCGCCCTGGGCCTGGTCTCCGCCCGCCGCGGCGCCTCGACCCTGGTGATGACCTTCGACCCCTCGCTGCGGCTCAAGGACGCGCTCGGCGTGGGCGAGGAGGCGCGCGAGCGGCCGGTCGCCGTGCCGCTCCCCGGGGAAGCGGGCGCGCCGCGCCTCGCCGCCAGCCTGCTCGACGCGCGGCAGACCTTCGACCGCCTCGTCGAGCGCTACGCGCCGGACGCCGCCGCCCGCGACCGCATCCTCGGCAACCGCTTCTACCACCACCTCTCGGGCAACCTCGCCGGCATCCTCGAGTACATGGCGGTCGAGCGGCTGTGGGAGGTGGCGAAGGACGGCGCCTACCGGCAGATCGTCCTCGACACGCCGCCCACCCGGCAGGCGCTGGAGTTCCTGGAGGCGCCGCGGCGGATCGTCGATTTCCTCGAGAGCGGCGTGCTGCGGCTGGCGCTCAAGCCGTGGTTCGACGCCGACGGCCGGCTGGCCGGCGCCTCGCGCTTCGGCTTCGTCGGCCGCCGCTTCGAGGGCTACCTCGACCAGGTGGTGGGCCTCGAGCTGCTGCGCGACATGGCGGAGTTCTTCCAGGCCTTCGAGCCGCTCTTCGAGGGTTTCCGCGAGCGCGCCGCCGAGGTCGAGGCGCTCCTGCGCTCGCCGCGCACCCGCTTCGTCCTCGTCGCCGGCCCCGGCGAGGAGCGCGTCGCCGACACGCTGTTCTTCGCCCGGCGCCTGCAGGAGGCGGGATACCACCTCGCGGCGGTGGTGGTGAACCGCGTGCACCCGGAGGTGCCGGGGCCGCCGCCGGCCGAGCCGCCGGCCGATCTCTGCCGTCCCGACGGCCGCCGCCTCCTCGCCTGGCTCGGCGACCGCGACCGCCAGGGCCTCGCCCAGCTCACCTCACTCCTCGCCGACCGCCACCCGCTGGCGGCGCTGCCGCTGCTGCCGAACGAGCCGACGGACCTGCCGGCGCTCGAGGCGATCGGGGAGGAGCTGCTGCGGCGGCTGGGTGGACGGCGGGGGAACGAGGAGTAAGGGCGAGGCGGCCGGAGCGGAGTGAACAGCGGCGGGTGGGGCGGCGGCGAGGCCGCGGGTGTGGCGCCCGGCGGCGGGGGTTCCGCGGCCGGGGGTCGTCGGCGGCGGCGCCTGTTTCGGAACCTCATCCGGCACC